>JBEVLH010000248.1:0-5929 GCA_040509255.1 Hyphomicrobium sp.
TGCGACACGCCGACCTTGGCCTTCGCACTCGAATCTTCGAGCAGCCGCGTAACTTCATGCACGGTCTTGCGCGGAATGATGACGCCCGGCATGCCTTCCGCGCCCTTGGGCAGCGGCAGCTCGACCTGCGCCAGCCGGTGGCCGTCGGTCGCGACAGCGCGCAGCGTCTTGGTGCCGGCAGTCTCTGCGGGATGCAGATAGATGCCGTTGAGGTAGTAGCGTGTCTCTTCCGTCGAAATCGCGAACCTCGTCTTGTCGATGAGCCGCTTGAGGTCGCCGGCTTCCATCGTGAACTCGTGCCCGATCTCGCCGACCGCGAGGTCCGGAAAATCGTCCGCCGAAAGCGTCTGCAGGCTGAAGCGGGAATGTCCCGAAGTGATCGTCAGCCGCTCCTTGTCGCCGTCGCGCTTCATCTCGATCTGCGCGCCGTCCGGAAGCTTGCGGACGATGTCGTGCAGGACGTGCGCCGGCACGGTCAGCGTGCCGGGCGTCGCCACCTGCGCGCTGATGCTTTCACTCACTTCGCGTTCGAGATCCGTCGCCTTGAACATCAGCGTGTCGCCCGACGCCTTCAACATGACGTTCGATAGAATCGGGATGGTGGTTCGCCGTTCGACGACGCTCGTGACGTGGCTGAGCGCCTTCAAGAGTTCACCACGTTCGATCTCGAGACGCATGTCTGTCCTCAGCTATGGAAGTGCGCATGAAGGCGCGGTCGAAGCCCGCCGCAGCATCACGCAAAAGAACGAAATTGGCGCGAGCCGCGCCCAGGGGCGGAATCGCCCGCGGAGCCGGATCAGACCCGAAAGAGGCCAGCTTTTCAAGTGAGATGTATGGGCTAACGGATAAACCGCCTCAGACCGCCGGTTATCGGCTGGTCCCCGCATGGTAAGGCCGGCACTCCAGGGGGATGAAATGCCGGCCCCACGTCGCATCAGGCCGCAAGGGGTGAAGTTGCGGTCAGTGATTGAGAAGCCTTTTCAGCTCCTCAAGCTCGTCGCCCAGGTTGGGATTTTTGCTGATTTCGCCCTCGATCTTGCGGATCGCGTGCAGAACCGTGGTGTGGTCGCGGCCGCCGAACCGCCGCCCGATTTCCGGCAGCGAACGCGCAGTCAGGTGCTTGGCGAGATACATGCCTATCTGGCGCGGCCAGACGACGGAACGATGACGCCGTTGCGACAGCAGATCGCCCTTCGACACGCCGTAGTGCCGCGAGATGATCCGAAGGATGTCTTCGATCTTGATGCGCCGTGGCTCGAGGTTTTGAACGAGATCGCGAATGACCGTCTCGGCGATGTCGAGCGTGATCGGCGTGCGCATATACTGCCACGTCGCGTAAAGCCGCGTCACCGCGCCTTCGAGTTCGCGGCCGTTTTCGGTGAGCCGCTGCGACAGCAGATCGACGACGTCGCGTGACAGCGAAAACGACGGATCGACCGCGCGCTTCTCGCCAAGACGCTTCTCCAGCACCTTGAGCCGAAGCTCATGATCGAGCGGCTGCAGTTCGGTTACGAGGCCGCGCTGCAGGCGCGACCGCATGCGTTCGTTGAGGCGCTCGATCTGGTTGGGGGCGCGCGCCGACGCCACGACCACCTGCTTGCCGCCGTCGAGCAGCGCGTTGATGATGTGATCGAACTCCTGCTCCGTCCGTTCGCCCTGCAGGAATTCGAGATCGTCGATCAGCAGCATGTTGATGTTGCGGAACCGCTCCTTGAACGCCAGCGGATCCGACGATCGCAGCGCCTCGACGAACTGATAGCGGAAGCGCTCGGCTGTGAGATAGAGCACCTGCGCGTTCGGCGCCCGCTTCTTCACTTCCCAGGCGATGGCATGAAGAAGATGGCTTTTGCCGAGGCCGACAGGAGAATGAATGTAAAGCGGATTGTAGCCCGAGGTGTCGCTCAGAACCGTTTCGGCAACCTGCGTTGCGCCGGCATGCGCCATCCGGTTCGACGCCCCGACAACGAAGCTGTCAAATGTATAGCGCGGATCGAGCGGAGATCCTTCGAGGCCGCCCGCTGATGTCCGCTGAACCGGGAGTATCGGCGCGCGCAGTGCAGCCGGCCGCTGCGGTGTTTCGGCATGCGTAGCCGGCGCTGGCGCTGACGGGACGTGGAAGGCTTCGCCCGAACGCGGCTCGCCTGATTTCTGCGGAAGAGCCCCCGGCTGACGCCAGACCACTTCGACGCGCTCGACGGTCGCGAATTCGACCCGCGAGCAGCGCAGCAGATGTTCGGAGTAATGCTCCTGGATCCAGTTGCGCACAAATTTGACCGGCACCGAAACCTTGACGATCCGCCCGTCGAAGCTCTCGAATTCCAAACTCTTGAACCAGCTCGAATAGACCTCGTCGCCGAGCTGAACCTTGAGCATCGCGCGGACCTTGTGTCCGCGGCCTTCTACGGCGCCTGCCGGAGTCTCCCCGCCGTGCTCGCTACCTGCACCCTGAGACTCTGCCTGTTGTGCTGCCTGCATAATAATTTACTCCCGCTGATAACGCGGGACGCCTGAAAGCGTCCCCCCTCTTCACCTTCCGGCATAACCCTCAGCCGTCCGGTGACTTGCCGTGCTTTCCGCTTGTGCTTGCTAGCCCGCGCCCAATCGAGGCCAGCAAAGTCCAACCCGCAATCGCGTTGCGGTGATGGGCAGCGTCTAATGGTCCTTTGAAGCCCTCCCTGACGTCTCGATAGTTGCGATAACCCGCCCTGGCGTTGCCTCGGCAGCCACCTGGCTGCGCCGACCAGAGCGGCCTAAGAAGTAAAATTCGCTGTTACTCACGCCGTTCGCCGCGAACGCCGGGTGCAAACACTCGATGAAATTCAGGCCCACCCGGTTGTCCTGAAACGTCTGCCATTCCATCAGCATTACGTTCCTGTTGATCCGCGCGAGGCTCGCGATGCCCACAGACGTCCATTCGGCGTCCCTGCGTTCATTCACAAGCGCAACTCCTGGAGTGCCTTCCAAAGACGCCCCAGATTTCGGGGACGATCACGTCCTCGACGTCGGAAGCCTCAGAGTTTTCCACGAGTTCCCCTCACGCACGCCACAGTATCGATAAAGACCTGCCCAGCATCTCTAAGCTTTCGCCCGGAGACTCCTCAGCCACCCTCGGCGAAGACATAAGCAACGCCAAAGTCGAGATGCAGGTCTTTATCTATTTGGCGATACATCCGAGCCGAAAATCTTCCGGTCCCGACGCTACGCTCGCCCTACTTGCCTGTGCGAACGACCGCTTACCCCGCTGCCATCCACTGGAGATTTACTATCCCTTAACCTTCTTTCCGACAAGCCGCCCTGCTAGCCGGGGAGACGTGGCGACGGCTGCAAAAGTTGTCCACAGGTGTTGGTGAAAACGCGAGTCAGGTCGCAACGTCTGTGCATAACCGCCCTGACTCCGTTCGCGTTTTTGAGCCCCGACTGAGCGTCGGAGGCGTGGCGGCAACAGCCGTCACTTACCGTCATTTTTTCTTGCTCGCCGCCGCGCGCGTCATGCGCTCGAGCGGCTCCGAGACCACACTACGCCGGTCAGCGGGCCGGATTCATAAGGGTTAATGACGATAAAAAAACAGCGGGCCCATCTCGAGACCCGCTCTTTACCGTGGCGAATACGCAACAGGGAGAAAAATTGGCTCCCCTTATTCACAAGTGCGTTATGCGCTCATGGCCTTGACACGCTGGGCGAGCCTGGAAACCTTCCGGCTGGCGGTCTTCTTGTGCATGACGCCCTTCTGGGCGGTGCGGACGAGGATCGGCTCGGCGGCCGCCAGCGCAGCCAGCGCCTTCGCCCGATCGCCGGACTTAATGGCTTCCTCGACGGTCCGGACCTCAGTCTTGACGCGCGTACGACGGCCTTTGTTGGTCTCGGTGCGACGGATCATCTGGCGCTCGGCCTTTTTAGCCGACGACGTGTTAGCCATAGGGTGTCCTTACATTTGCTACGAACGGCCGTCGCGATTGCGAAAACGCTACGCGCGGCAAAGGGTTGAATGGATGCTCCGGCGGCCCGGGGATTTCGCCCCAGGCACGGTTTGCGCGCGGTATAGCCGCCTCGCACGCTGCGGTCAATGAATCGCATAGGGAAAAGCGCGAATCCGCGCAAAACGACCTCGTGGAGCTCGCTGTGCCGACGGCCGGTCGCAGGGCGCTGTCGCCTTGTTTGGGATAAGTGCTTCCCAACCTACATCTCATTTTTCACTTTCCGGAGCCCACCACAGAATGTTGTCATTGACCGGATGGCTGTTTTCGCTTGCAGCCGCCATTTGCGCGACCATCCTTGCTGCTGCCGCCGAACAGCCGAGCTTGCAGATGACCGCCGTCGCCGTCGTTTGCGTCGTTATCAGCCTGATGGCTGTCCGCGAACATCAGACGCTCAAGGATAGCGGGGCTCCGACGAGTGCGATCGCAAGTTCGACCGCCCGTCACCTCGGTTTGATTTGGGCATGGGCCGCCCTCGCCCTGTTGATCACGTATCTGTTCGTCATCGACAAGCGCTGGCCGGAGTGGTGGCAGTTCTTCATTGGGTTTTCGTTTGCCGCGGTCGCCAGTCTCGGCTTCGCGGCAATGCTCGATCGTGACCGCGCCGCGGGCCGCGACGACGCCGTCCTCGTCAAAGCCGGCCGTGTCCTGCTGCAAGTCCAGGTCGTCGGCATGATCGCGGGCATCATCAGCTTGTTCGTCGACAACAAATTTCCCCGCCCCGCCGTGCATGCCGATTGGGCCGGTTGCAATATCTTCTTCTTCGGCGCACTGGCGATTGCCGTCATCAGTCTCGATGCCTTACGTTCGCGAACGCATTGACCACTGAGAAGGAGCGCTCGCCGACATGACCCTGCGTCCATCGCTGTTTTGGCTGCTCGTGACGCTGGCCTCGGCGCTGCTTGCCATGTATTTGGCCGCACGATCGCTGCAAAAAGTGGAATCGGCCGTCGCCGCCGCCGTCTTCGCCATCGTTTTGGCCACGACGGCGTTACGGACGAACGCGCCGCTCTGGGGCCGGGCATCGCCGGCGGCCGCCGGTATCACTCAGCGCGACGCACTGAGCGCGAACGCCCTTCTGATCATGCTGGCCTTCCTTTGGTGCGGCTTGGCATTTTACGCCATCTATCTCGGCACGGGCATCCGTTGGCAGCACGGCTGGGAATACGGCTCGGCCTGCATGCTGTTTGGCGGCGCATATGGCTATTACCTGACGCGCCTCTCCAAACCGGGCGACGATCTCGGTCGATCCGTTGCCCTCGATCGCATGGCGCGCATCGCCGGCTATCAGGCCATGCTCATCGGCATTGGTCTCGTCTGGCTCATCGGTTCCGGAAAGCTCGCGACGGTGAAGGGTGATTGGGCCGCAAATCAGATCTTCCTCAGCGGCGGCTTCGCGATCATGTGCATCAGCGTCATCCTGATCAAAACCAATGCCGCACTCGGCGAACGCCGCGGCGCCGCCTGACGTGTTTCAACGCTGGCAGCGCGGGCAATAAAACGTTGCCCGTCCGGTATGAACTGCGCGTCGGATTTTGCCTCCGCACCCGACCTTGGCACACGCCGAGGCAGCGCGATCGTAGACCGCGAAGCGGTCCTGAAAAGCGCCCTTTCCACCGGCGGCATTTCGGTAGTCGCGCAGCGTCGAGCCGCCGGCTTCGATCGCACGCTCCAACACGTCTTTGATCGCATCGACGAGCTTGTGCGCGCGCTCCGTGGGTCCGCCGCGCCGGTTGGCAAGTGTCGCGGCCGCGCGATCCGGCGATAAGCCGGCCTGAAACAGCGCTTCGGAAACGTAGATGTTGCCAAGCCCCGCCACGACGTGCTGGTCCATCAGAAACGACTTGAGATTGACTTTCCTGCCGACCGCGCGCGATGCCAGATAATCCGCAGTCAACTCCTGGCCCAGCGGCTCCGCACCAAGGCTGCGAAACAGCGGGTGCTCCGAGCGCTC
>JBEVLH010000249.1:0-4380 GCA_040509255.1 Hyphomicrobium sp.
CCCATCACCCAACTTGTCGTGAATGAGCCCGACCGTCGGAACCGGCATCGCGACGAGAGCAGCTACCGGAGCTGCCGCCAAAATACCGAGTGCGAGCGGGATCTGACGAACCCAAAGCTGCCACGCAGCCGAAAGCAGTCCGACGTCACGCGATTTAGGAAAATCGCTCCATTCGTCGACTAGCACCTGCTGCACTTCAAGAACCGCGGCCATGATGCCGATCCAGAAGCCAGCAACCGTAAAGGGCGTCAGCCAATCAACCGTGGTTCCCGCAGGAAGCCCCCAGTTCGCCGAAAAATCCACCTTGTTGGCGAGGAGGTACCAGACACAAACGGCTGCAACTCCGTCGCCTATCAAGGTGCAAACCACGAGGAACGACTGCACTTTCCCCGTTACTTGGTTGCCCAAGAGGTTCAGCCCGACGACCGGTCCAATAACCACGAAGGGCCAGATCCAGGTAGCGACGCTCGGAAAGAGACCGTGAAGCAGACCGGATCCGACCTGCAGTTCAAGCCACATGAATACGCCATATACCGGCGCATAACCGACGAAGTAGGTCGTGCCCAGGGAGAAGAGACCTGCCTCGCGGCCATACGATTGAATCGAGCCAGGTTCCGGGACTGCGGTGATCATCTCACGATAGAGCCACCACGCGCAGTGGATGACGACAACGCCGATCGCGAAGCCAACTATGCTCCAAGCGATGCCGTAAAGACTTGCGATGTAGACGATCCACGCAAAACCCGCGGTGAAAAGCATCTCGCCAGTACCGATGGCGGAGACGTCGAACCAGTTCAGTGCCTTTTCATTGACAAGTTTAATGTCGTCGCCGGATTCATCAAAATCCGAGCGGGTTGTGTCAGCGGCCATCGTGACCTCCAGCCAAAAGGAAATTCCCGTCCTGTGTCGCGGTGTCTTTCTCGCTTGATGTCACATTACGGGGGGCGGGCGCAGTGTGGCGTTCGTTTCCGGATCGCGGAATTAGCCCTGCGCTGAACTTCCTCCTTGCGGTATGTCGCAGCGAAAGATCGGTGCGGCAGGACCACTATTGGCAGGCAAGCGATTGGCGTTTGCGGAATAGCCGCATCCAAGGAGAAAGCCGCGAATGGCAAAGACCGTTGAAATCGCAGGGGCCGGACTAGCAGGTCTGTGCGCCGCCGCCCGGTTCTCGCAGCTCGGATGGAAAGTAACGCTTCACGAGCGTGCGAAGGATCTTCGTATGTTCGGGGCGGGTATCTGGTTATGGGAGAGCGGCCTCAAGACTTTGTCGATTTTGGGCGCTTACGAACAGGCCGTCGCGAGAGCGCGCCGCATTAACGAGTGGCGCATTGTCGATTCGCGCGGACGGACGCTGATGACTCGTCCGATGCCGGATCACGACAGAATGTTGCTTCCTCCCCGCGCCGATCTCTATCAAGCGCTGATCGATCGCTGCGTGGCAAACGGCGTCGAAATCATGACTTCGTCCGTCGTAACTGAAGTGCGTCCCGACGGCACACTGGCTACGGAGCTTGGCGAGCGCAAGGCCGATCTCGTCCTCATCGCCAATGGCGCTTACTCGACGCTGCGGGAGCAAATTCTCGGAACGGCGTGGATGGATTTCGGCGTCGAAGCCGGCATCCGTATGATGATAGGCAACCGTCCGGACGATCCAACCGATGTCGTGACCGAATACTGGAACGGACCTTGGCGGTTGCTTTACAATCCCTGCACCGAAGGCGAGAACTACATCTTCCTTAGCGCGCCTGTGAATGACGATCGCGCGCGTGTCCTTCCCGTAGACCGGGCGCTATGGGCTGAAAAGTTTCCAGTTGCGGCGGACCTTGTCGAGCGGTTCTCGGAAGCGAGCCGCTGGGATCGTCTCGTGAATGTTCGCTGTCGCCGCTGGTCGCACGGCAAAGTCGCGATCATCGGTGACGCTGCGCACGCCATGCCGCCAAATCTAGGGCAGGCCGCGAATACCGCCTTCACGAATGTCATGGCGTTGGCGGTCGCCGCCGATCGCGCTGGCGATATGGCATCGGCGCTGGTGGCTTGGGAACAACAGCAGAGATCCCTCACCAATCACGTTCAGTGGTGGTCGTATCTTTATGGTTACGTACTCGGACGCTGGCCGATGAGTCTTGAATCACTGCGCTCGGACGCACTGAGCACAATGTCGAAAACCCAATGGTTCGATGAGGCGCTGAACCGCGGGGCGCGGCATATGCCGATGGCTTAAAGCAACCAATCGGCCGACAAGGCGCCTATCTCGTGGCGCCCGCCAACATCAATCGGCGCGCGCTACTACGTTGCGGATCGTACCGATGCCCGTGATCTCGCATTCTACAACGTCGCCATCCTTCAAGAAGCGTGGCGGCTTGAAACCTATGCCAACGCCCTCCGGCGTGCCGGTCGCGATGACGTCACCCGGCGATAGAGTCATAACCGCCGAAATCGTCTCAATGAGAAATGGAATATCGAAGATCAGGTCGCGTGTACTTGCGTCTTGACGAACTTCGCCGTTCACCCGGCAAATAACACGCATGTCGCGATAATCGATTTCGTCTGCGGTCACGATCCACGGGCCCATTGGGCAGAAGCCGTCCGGCGACTTGCCCAAAAACCATTGTTTGTGACGTTGCTGAAGATCACGGGCGGTGACATCATTGACAATCGTGTAGCCAAACACATGCTCCATCGCTTGGTCGCGGGAAATCCCACGGCCGCCCTTCCCGATAACGACAGCGAGCTCGCACTCGTAGTCAACAGCTTGATCAAGCCCTGTCACCAGTGGAATATTACTCACCGGTCCGCTGATCGTTGTTGAAGGCTTCGTAAAGATGATCGGAAAATCCGGTACAGCATCGGCCGATGTGCTGCTGCTGGAGTCGAACCCGCTATTTGCGAATTCGTTAGCATGCGCACGGTAATTTTTGCCCACGCACATGATGTTGTGCGGCGGATGCGCGATGGGCGCCCGGAGGTTTGCAAGATCGAGTGTCGCTCCGTCACCTAATTTGTTCGGCAGAGTCGCTTGTGAGAGAAATGGAATGGCCGCTGCCAAATCGCTTTTGGCCTCAAGCGGCAAGGCTGCAAAAAGCGTGTCGATAGGCCAATATCGCTCCGTAGTGGGATCGACGACCGCCGTGACGTAATCAGATTGATTCTTAACCGTCGCGAATTTCATTTTTCGTTGTCCTATCGCATCTCATTCGAATGGCGTGTCTTCGATGCGATCAGATCGCTGCGACGGCCTCGACCTCGATCCGGAACTCTGGATGCACGAGCCGATTGATCATGAGGAGCGTGTTCGGCGGGTAAGCCCCGTCCGCGAAAAATTTCGGAAATTCGCGAAGCCGGTATGCCATGAACTTCGGAATTTCGTCGGCGTCGATCATGTACGTTCTGAACTGCACGACGTTGGACCAGTCGGCGCCGCAGCTTTGAAGCGCGGCGTATAGGTTCGCGAAGATCTGCACGCATTGCCCATCGAAGTCCTCTTGAGGAACGGAAACGCCAACAGCAGTGACTCCCACCTGACCGGCAATGAAGACGTATTCCGTCGCCTTTGCACGGGCGATCTGCGAGTATTGGCCGAGCGGCTTGCCAAGCTTCGGTGGGTTGAAGATTTTGATGTCGGTCATTGTGTTCCTATGCGGGTGAGATCTCCGCGTCGCCAATTAAAGCGGCAGCGGAGCAATTGATTTGCCTGCTGCACAGGCATGCACCCTTACTCGGTCGCCGTGGATCGCTTTCTGCATCACGGAAATTCCATGCGTGCGACTTGATCGCTTCAGGGTCGATTGACATCATTGCAATTCCACGACATCCTTTTCAAAATCATATAGAAAGAAATCAAGCTGGGTCGGAGGAAGTCGTCGGAGAGGTCCTTCTTGGAAGGCGAACAAATGGGATCTGACGAACTCGAAGCAACAGAGCGCGAAGCGAGCCCTCGTCCTGCTAAAGCGAGAAGGGCGGATGGCGATCTCGTTCAATCGCTCAATCGAGCTATTGTTATTCTCGAAATTTTGTCCGAGGGCGGGTGCCGGCTGAAGGACGTTTCGGCGCGAGCGAATCTTCCTCCGTCCACCACGCACCGTCTGCTCACTACGCTTGAGCAGAAGCGCCTCGTTCGCTTTGATCGCGAAGAAAATCTTTGGGACATCGGCAGCAACTGCTTCGCGATTGGCGCAGGATTTTTGCGCCGCAAGCATTTCATGTCGATCGCCGTTCCGAGAATTGAAAGCCTCGCCATGCAGACTGGCGCGACCGTCAGTCTCGGCGTTCTTGAAAGCGGCTGCATTCTCCTGGTGAAGCAGGCCAAGCGTATGCAAATGACGCCGGCAGTTCCACCCGGGAGCAGTTTGCCCGTCCACGCCACTGCCATGGGAAAAGTTT
>JBEVLH010000250.1:0-4590 GCA_040509255.1 Hyphomicrobium sp.
AGAACCCATCATCCGGTTGGTGATCGCGTTGTTGGACCAGCCCTGCACTTGGCTCTCGTACGTGACGTCGTCGGCGAAGACAGCGGCACCGAAGCCGTCGCGAAAAAGTTGAAGCACTGAGGCAACGCCGAGCATATGCGTCGCGCCCCAATCGACGCAGAACGGTGACCGCCAATCGGTTCTAACGGTATTGAGGCGCACGCCGTAGGAGTTTAGTATCTCGTGAGCGTGGCGGCGAGCAGTCTCGAATGCCACGTCATCGTCCGCCTTGAGATCGAATCCCTGAATGAGAACTGCGCTTTCGATCTCCAAGCTGCGCCGTCCCATAAGATTGGTTTTGTGAGCGTGGAGCGCAAAGGCTGCATCGAGTCCGCCCGAGAACGCCATAATGGCCTTGCGATTGGACGATGCGGTCGGTGGCCGTTCCTTATCGACCGAGATCACGACGCGATGAAAAAGATCGGGACGCCAACGACACCACGCCTCCATGCAATCTTCAATATTCTCGAGGAAATCTGCGTCGACTTCGCTGTTGCAATGTAGCGTCCCACCAAGCGACATCGCGGCCGGAAGCGCGGCAATTACTGCAAAGTTTGCGACTGACAGAGACAAGGGCGCATCCGGGCCCGCAATCTCGTATGACACTTCTTTGCGCCATCCAACGGGTAATCCGCGAAAGCCAACTGAAATTCGCGTACAGTCGTTGCCGGGGCGGCAATTGATGTCGAGAATTAGCTTCGCCATTCCGCCTCCGAAAAGCTTTCCGCAAGAATGTGCCGAAAGCAGACCACAATGAAATACTTTGCATCATAACCAGCGCGGTCGTCTGCACTATTTGCCGTTCCTGTGCACATGCTTTTCATGACCTTTGATAAGCTCCAAATATCGATTGAGGCCCTTGTGATTCTCCTCTCTGTGTTACGCGACCGCTTTGCGGCGGAAACCAAGGGGGAGCACATTGCAAGAACTCGGCGAGATGCAAAGTGGGCTGAGGCTATCTCAGTTCGGTTTGCAGGAACGAGAGAGACTTTCCGCCCGGTGCGTTCCTATAGTGCAGCTGGGCGAGCCGACAATTCGGTCGATGCTCAAGCTTTTTAAAAGCACATATGAAAACGTTGATGATGCCGTCTTCCGGCGAGATCTCTCCGCGAAATCGCACGTGATTTTGGTCCGCAATCAAGCGCTACGTTTGCGCGGCTTCTCCACTCTGACAATCTGGCCGCACGCCTTTGAAGGACGCGAGATCAATCTGCTGTTCTCGGGCGATACGGTAGTCGACCAATCCGCTTGGGGCCATCAAGCTCTTCCGGTTGCTTTCCTTTCTGCGGCGGGAAATCTACGTACAGCGGACCGATCACGCTCCTACTATTGGCTTCTGACATCCAAAGGCCACCGGACTTATCGCTTCCTCAATCTCTTTTTCTACCGCTTTTGGCCGCAATACTCCTCTTCATTGGAGTACGAAGAAGCGCTCGCGCGGGATGTCGGGGCGCGATTCTTTCCGGATCGCTTCGATTCTTCGACCAGCCTGCTTCGCGGGACGGAACTAGGTCGCCTTCGTGCGGAAATCGCAGAGATCCCGAACAAGGATTGCCATCGTCCCGACGTGCAATTTTTTATCGAGCGAAATCCCGGCTACGCCTATGGTGACGAGTTGCTTTGCCTCGCCGAACTCTGCCCAAAAAACATGCGCCCGTTCGCCCGGCGCGTTTTCCAGCTGAATTACGATCGCAAATGTGGCGCTTGAGGTAGTATTTGTGAACGAGTTGCCATCGTCATTTAATTCCGGCCCTCCCCCCGATTTATCCTGTTTGCGATCCGGGTTCACGGCCGAGGGCTTCGATCCCTATCCCCACTACGACCATCTCCGGAGCATCGCTCCAGTTTGCCAAGCCAACTGGGGCGACTGGCTCATCTCCGGGTACCATGCTGTGCTCGAAGCCTTTCAGCATCCGCTCTGTATGAGCGTTAGACAACCTGAAGACACATATGTAGACGGAAGCGTCTCGCATTTTTTCAACGACTGGCTGCTATTTTTAGATCCTCCTGCTCATACGCAGCTTCGACGTGAGCTTCTCTCGCTCTTCACTCCCGCCTCCGTTTCCGGTTTCGAGAATCAGATTCGCAAAATTGCCGAAACCCTCGCCCCCCAGGCCGAAAGTGGTCACACGGATTTCATCCAACATTTCGCCCAGCCTTTCCCAGTGGCAGTCATCTCCGAGGTACTTGGCCTACCCCAAGGCGAGCGGCGGCAAATCGTCGAATGGGCGGAAATACTGCGAAGCGCGTTCGACGATCGTCCCTGCGGCCCGGGCCGCCTTGAGGATGCCGCGAGCGGAATGAGGAAATATTTCCTCGATCTTGTTGCCGACCCGAGCTGGGTGTCCAAACATGGACAAAGCAAGTTCCGCGGCTTGATCAATTCGTACCCAAAAGAAGCCGTCGCAGCTCAGCTCGCATTTCTTCTTTTCGCGGGGCACGAGACCACAGTTCATCTACTGGGCAACACGTTCCTGCAGCTAGCGCTACGGCCGCAGTTGTGGGAGCAGTTACGCGCCAATCCTAAACTGGCGACCGCGGCGATAGAAGAGGCACTGCGGTTCGACAGTCCGATTCAGAAGATCTGCAGGACGACCGCTTCTGCTGTGACGATCGGGGGAACGGACATTCCGCACGGTCAAACTCTCGTTCTTCTTCTGGGAGCTGCAAACCGGGATGGAAAAGTATTCCCGCACCCGCATGATTTTATTCTTCGCATTCCCAACAGGCAGATCGCCTTCGGCTCAGGTCGGCATCTTTGCCTCGGACGGTCGCTGGCGCTACTTGAAGCTCGGATCGGCCTTGAAGTTTTGCTTCCGCGTTGGCGCACGGTCGCCCTCGAAGACAGCCCGCGCTGGTACGTCAACGCCTCGTTCCGAGGTCTCGAAAGGCTTAATCTCGGCTGGAGTGGCCGTTAGCTGCCGCGCCGCGACGGCTCGATTTCGACGCTGACCTAACTCCGTCGGAAATCAAAAAGCCGCAGCTTCCCTGTCAAGTCGGCAGCTTACAATCTCTGTAGGCTGGCGCGGATTGGGTTTGTCGCCAAATAGCGCGATGCGACCGCCATGTAAGTCCGCAGGGGAAAGATAGCCACTAATGCCGCCGCCATCGATCTATCGTGTAGATCCCGCTCGAGACCTCCCTTTCGCCGCGGAGTTCATGAAGAACCCCGTGGGTCATCATAGCCCAGGCCTTCAGAGGGTTTTGCACGTCTTCCGCGGGGAGCCGCTGAAGGACAAGTATGTTCTGGTCACCATCAAGCCACACAAGGAATGGCAACTCGCCCGGCTCAGCGGCGAGCGTGGAAAACCGCTGACGCGGCTCGATACCTTCTACACGTGCCTCAAAGAAGCGGAGCGCGACGTCTTTCGCCGGCGCTGGAAAGACGTGACCGGTCAAGAGCTCGTCCTTCCTGCCGAAGCGGGAGCCTGACGCGATGCTGACAATCACCGGCTACCCCGACCGCATTTATGCGCGCCCCGGCGACACCGTGAACTTCATGGTGAGCTGCGAAAAGCCCATCACTTATCGCGTCGACCTTGTTCGGATCATCTGCGGCGATGATAACCCCGAAGGGCCGGGCTACAGGGAGGAGGACGTCCCGTCCGCCATCAACGGCGAATACCAAGGACGCAAACAGCATATTCATGCCGGCTCATGCGTGAAGGTTCCGGACGCCCGTCCGCTGCGCCTGCTCGAAAGCTTCACCGTGCAGGCGTTCATCTGGCCGACGACGCCACAGAAAGGTAAGCAAGCGCTGATTTCGAAATGGTCGGTGGCAGAGAAGTCCGGTTTCGCGCTCATTATTGACGAGCAGGGCTCTATCGCCCTCGAAATCGGCGACGGCAACGGCACTCTCGATCGGATAGCGGTCGGGCAGGAGCTTCAGCTCAAGCGCTGGTATCGCGTCGGCGCTACGTACGACGCTGCCACGGGAAATATCCGCGTCTATCAGCTGCCGCTCATTCCAGTTCCCGACATCGCCGACGGCGGCGTTGTCGAGAAAGTCGGCTCCGAGCGGATCGCGAAGAACAATTCTGCCCTCGTGTTCGCAGCCATGGCAGCCACGACCCATTCAGGACTCGACTTCTATTACAACGGCAAGATTGACGGTCCCCGCCTTGTTTCGCGGGCGTTGAGCGAACCCGATTGCGAATCTATTGTCGACCAGATCCCTCAACGGCTTGCATTTGATATCGTCGGCCAGTGGGATTTCTCCCGCAAGATGGACTCGCAGACGGCCTACGACGTCTCCGTCAACCGCCTTCATGGCGACGTGGTCAATTTCCCGGCGCGCGCCATGACGGGATGGAACTGGACCGGCGAGATCATGAACTACAACGAGGATCCAAGCCAATGGGGCGCCATCCACTTCCACGACGATGACGTCTACGACGCCGGATGTGAAGCCGACTTTTCGCTGACAATTCCGGCAGGTCTCAAGAGCGGCATCTATGCCGCCCGGCTGCGGTCCGGCGATGATGAGGAGCACATCTGGTTCACCGTCAGTCCCGAGCCCGACAAGGAAAGCGAAATCGCCCTCCTGCTGCC
>JBEVLH010000251.1:0-9245 GCA_040509255.1 Hyphomicrobium sp.
CAGCGACAGAGTTCGTCAGGACACGCAGAAAAAATAACATGGCACGACGCAAAAAAGGCAACGCGGTTCACGGCTGGCTTGTCCTCGACAAGCCCATCAACATGACGTCGACGCAGGCCGTCGGCGCCGTGCGCCGCGCATTCAATGCCCAGAAAGCCGGGCATTCTGGCACGCTCGATCCGCTCGCAACCGGCATCCTTCCCATTGCACTCGGCGAAGCGACCAAGACCGTCTCGTTCGCGGTCGACGGCGAGAAAGCGTATCGCTTCACCGTGCGATGGGGCGCCGAGACCGAGACCGACGATACCGAAGGCGCAGTCAGCAAGACCAGCGACAAGCGGCCTGAGCGTTCGGAAATCGAAGCCTTGCTGCCGCGCTTCCATGGCGAGATCATGCAGGTGCCCCCCGCATATTCCGCCATCAAGGTCGACGGCGCTCGCGCCTATGACCTCGCCCGCGACGGCGAAACCGTCGTGCTCGATCCCCGCCCCGTCGTCATTGAAAGCCTCGCCCTTGTCGATATGCCGGACGACGCGACGAGCGTGTTCGAAGCCCGCTGTGGCAAGGGAACCTATGTTCGAGCTTTGGCGCGCGACATGGGCCGCCTCATGGGGTGCTACGGTCACGTCATTGCGCTCCGCCGGACCGAGGTCGGACCATTCGATGAAGCCCGTGCCGTCTCGCTGGAGGCATTGCTGGCTGCCGCGCAATCGGAAGATCCAACCGAGATTGCGAGGTTCCTGCTGCCCGTCGAGTCGGCCCTCGCCGACCTTCCGGAGTTGCTCGTCTCCCAAACCGACGCCGCGACGCTCGCCCGTGGTCAGACGGTCCTGATCCGAGGCCGCGATGCTCCGATCCTCACTGGCCCCGCCTATGCCACCTCCAAGGGCCGGTTGATCGCTCTCGGCGAACTCGCCAAGGGCGCTCTCCACCCGACCCGCGTCTTCAACCTCGGTTGAATTCCTAACGCATTGAGAAAATTGACGGAAATCACCGCGAAATCCGCCTCGCCTTTACTCGGAGTTCGTGTATAAGTACGCCCATCCGCGCGGGGGCTCGTTTCCCGCGCGGCTTTCATTTGCGACCCCGCTGGACGACATCCCGGCCGTGGCCGCTTTCTTCAAACTCCAAATTCGAAAGGAGCATTCGATGTCGCAGATCGCACCTCACCGCCGTGAGGCGAAGACGGCCGTCATCAAAGACAACGCCACGAAGTCCAACGATACCGGCTCGCCGGAAGTCCAGATCGCAGTGCTCACGCATCGCATCAACGAACTGACCGAGCACTTCAAAGAACACAAGAAAGACAACCACTCGCGTCGCGGCCTTCTCAAGATGGTCAGCCAGAGGCGTCAGCTTCTCGACTACGTCAAGGCGAAGGACAACGCGCGCTATCAGAAGATCATCGAGAAGAACGGCATCCGCCGTTAGTCGCGCGCTCATTTCAGCGCACAGGACAGGACGGGCCCAATGGCCAGTCACACGATCGATTGATCAAGACAGACGTCGGCGCCAGATCGGTGCCGACGCGACAAGCGCTCATCCGGCATGAGGCCGTTGAGCTGACCGACCGAACAGAAAAAGCGAAAACGAAAGATCCAACATGTTTGACATCCATCGCGTCGAAATTGACTGGGGTGGCCGAAAGCTGAAGCTCGAAACCGGCCATTATGCCCGCCAGGCAGACGCTGCCGTCATGGCGCAATACGGCGATACGACCGTGCTCGCGACCGTAGTGGGCGCCCGCTCCGCCAAGCCTGGCATCGACTTCTTCCCCCTCACCGTGAATTATCAGGAACGCACCTATGCCGCCGGCAAGATCCCTGGCGGCTATTTTAAGCGTGAAGGCCGTCCGACCGAGAAAGAGACGCTGACCTCGCGCCTGATCGATCGCCCCATCCGTCCGCTGTTCGTTGAAGGCTTCAAGAACGAAACCCAGGTCGTCGTGACGGTCATGTCGCATGACCTTGAAAATGATCCCGACATCTTGGGCATGGTGGCAGCGTCCGCAGCACTGACGCTTTCCGGTCTGCCCTTCCTCGGCCCGATCGGCGCCGCTCGCGTTGGCATCATCAACGGCGAATTCGTGCTGAACCCGATGGTCGACGAAATGAAGGACAGCGTCCTCGATCTCGTCGTCGCCGGCACCAACGACGCGGTGATGATGGTCGAATCGGAAGCCAAGGAACTCCCTGAGTCGCAGATGCTTGAAGCCGTCATGTTCGGCCATAAGCACATGCAGCCGGTGATCCAGGCGATCATCAAGCTCGCCGAAAAGGCCGCCAAAGAGCCGTGGGATATCAAGATCCCCGATAAGGCGAAGTACGCCGGCGACGTCAAGAAGCTCGCTGAAAAGACCCTCAAGGAAGCCTTCTCTACGAAAGAGAAAGGCAAGCGCCAGGATCTCGTTGCCGCCGCCAAAAAGGCCATCAGCGAAGGCATCGCCATTCCGGCCGACGACCCTAACGAGAAAGTTCTGCTGGGCGACGCGTTCAAGTCTCTCGAAATGGACATCATGCGCGGCGACGTCCTCAAGACGAAGCACCGCATCGACGGCCGCGACCTGAAGACGGTGCGCCCGATCCTGTCTGAAGTCCACGTCCTGCCCCGCACGCATGGGTCTGCGCTCTTCACGCGCGGCGAAACGCAGGCGCTTGTGGTGGCAACACTTGGCACGGGCGAAGACGAGCAATACGTCGACAGCCTCGAAGGCACGAAGAAAGAGCGCTTCCTGCTGCATTACAACTTCCCACCCTACTCGGTCGGCGAAGTTGGCCGCATGGGCTCTCCGGGCCGCCGCGAAATCGGCCACGGCAAGCTTGCTTGGCGCGCCATCCATCCGATGCTGCCGTCACAGGAAGAATTCCCCTATACGCTGCGTGTCGTCTCGGAAATCACCGAGTCGAACGGCTCGTCTTCGATGGCGACCGTCTGCGGATCGTCCCTCGCGCTCATGGACGCCGGTGTGCCGCTCAAGGCCCCCGTCGCCGGCATTGCGATGGGCCTGATCAAGGAAGGCGACGACTTCGTCGTTCTATCCGATATCCTTGGTGACGAAGATCATCTTGGCGACATGGACTTCAAGGTGGCCGGCACCGAAAAGGGTGTCACGTCGCTGCAGATGGACATCAAGATCACCGGCATCACCGAAGAGATCATGCGCATCGCCCTCGACCAGGCACAGGAAGGGCGTCTGCACATCCTCGGCGAGATGGCGAAGGCTCTGACCGGAGCCCGCGGCGAACTCGGCGAATTCGCACCGCGCATCGAGACGATCAAGATCCCCGTCGACAAGATCCGCGAAGTGATCGGTTCGGGTGGTTCGGTTATCCGCGAGATCGTCGCGGAATCGGGCGCCAAGATCGACATCGAGGATGATGGCACCGTGAAGATCGCCTCTGCCAACCGCGAGTCGATCGAAAAGGCCCTCGCCCGCATTCGCGGCATCACGTCGGAACCCGAGATCGGCCAGATCTACAAGGGCAAGGTCGTGAAGATCATGGAGTTCGGCGCCTTCGTGAACTTCTTCGGATCGAAGGACGGTCTCGTCCATATCTCGCAGCTTTCCCAGGGCCGTCCTGAGACCGTCGGCGAGGTCGTGAAGGAAGGCCAGGAAGTCTACGTCAAGCTCCTGGGCTTTGATGATCGCGGCAAGACCCGCCTGTCTATGAAGATCGTCGACCAGACGACCGGACAGGAAATCCCGCGCGCCGAAGGCGAGCCGGAAGAAGTCTTCGAAAGCCGTCCGCCGCGCCGCGAAGGTGCGCGTGGAGGTGGTCGTGGCGGTCCTCGCCGTGAGCGCGGCTGAGACCAGCGTTTATAACTGAAATGACGAAGCCGCCGGAACCCGCAGTCCGGCGGCTTTTTTCATGGCGTCCTGCCCTCGCACGTTATGGCCGCCTCATGGGCAGCCATCCAGGGCCACGAATGACGTCAAAACCACCGGCAGCGTCGGATGCCCCAACTATTCGTCCAGCACTTGCGCGCGGTGCACTGGACCCGCCCGACGCCGGGAATGTGCTTATGGTATCCGCTGAGCCCGCGCCGGCAGGTCCGATGCCAGCCATGGGTCTTTTCAACGTTGGACTGCTGCAATCCGACACCTTTGAGAACGCCGAGCGGACTGGCCGGCGTCGCCATACCCGAGGTGCTCGCACACATGATACCCGCCGCGATTGCCACGGCGACGACTGAAAATTTTAGGGTCATCTTATTCTCTCCCGTCCCTGCAGCCCGGCGCGTTAGCCGCGCTCGATCTCAAGACGCTAGCAGCGAGAGATCTCTTCCGCCAACGGATCAACGATAACGGGCGTGCATTGGTGTGCGAGCGTTGCGTTGCAGCTACGCGTCAGGCTTTTGCGAACGCCGCCACGCTCGGCCAGAAAACCCGAGCCTTTTCGCTGACGTCGACAGGATCGCCCGTCGTCAGAAGCGTCAGCGATCCTTGTTCATCACCGTTCAGATAAATCGTACGCCGCGCCAGGTAATCCTCAAAGCTGTCCGCCACCACGTCGGGCTGCGAAAGAATGCGCGTGAACGGCGGCAAATATTTTCGGAAAAGATGCTCCACCAGCGGAAAGTGCGTGCACCCGAGAATAGCGCGATGCGGTGGCACGGACCCATTATTCGAGAGCATTTCGTCGACGCCCTCCCGGACGAGCACGTCAAGTTCCGCCTCCGGCCGCTTGTTCTCAATCGCGCCCGCAAGCTCCGAGCAGATCTGCTGCACCACGGTGACCTTCGGGCAGCGCTTGCCGATCTCTTCCGGATAGACGCCGGACTTGATCGTTCGCGTCGTGCCGAACACGGCGATCGTATCGGTATTGTACTTCTGAGGATATTGAGGCGACGTCACCGCCCACGGCGTTTGCGTTGCGCCCTCGACCGTCGGCGCTACGATGCCGAGCACGTTATGGCTACCCGCCCATTTGCTGGTCGGAAGCCACTCCTGCTGCAACCGCCGCAGCGCCACGGCCGTCGCCGTGTTGCAGCCGAGCAAAGCGAGCTTCGCACCCCGAGAAAACAGCTCCTCGACGCAATCACGCGTATAGCCGACGATCGCTTCCGACGGCTGATTGCCGTAGGGGACGTGAGCGTGATCGGCGAGATAGACGAAATCGACCGTATTGAAGCGCGAGACGAGCGCACGCAGCACCGTCAATCCGCCCAGCCCTGAATCGAACACCCCGATCATGGGCCGAGTGTTTGCGACGGGGAATTGTGAACGTCAACGGTCTCGAAGCGTTACTCGGCCGCCGCCGACGGCGATGCGCTCGGCGTCTTGGCTTTGCCCTCGGTGTCCTGCTCTTTGAGGCTGTCCAGGGACGGCATGGAAACCGTGTTATATCCGCAATCGACGAAGTGAACCTCGCCCGTCACAGCGCCCGACAGCGGCGACAGCAAATAAAGCGCCGAGCCCGCAACTTCGTCGAGGGTCGGCGTACGCTGAAGCGGCGAGTGATCGCGTTGGAAATTGAAGATGACGCGCGCATCCGAGACGCCGGCACCCGAAAGCGTCCGCATCGGACCCGCCGAAAGCGCGTTGACTCGAACACCTTGCGGGCCGAGATCGGCCGCGAGATAGCGCACCGACGCTTCAAGGGCCGCTTTAGCGACGCCCATGACGTTGTAAGACGGCACCCAGCGCGTCGCTCCGCCGTAAGACAGCGTGATCAGCGACCCGCCGTTCGGCATCAGAGCCGATGCACGCTTTGCGATCTCAGTGAACGAGAAGCACGAGATCACCATGGAGTTGATGAAGTTTTCGCGCGTCGTGTCGGCGTATCGGCCGGCCAGTTCTTTTGGATCGGAATAGGCAAGCGCATGGACGACGAAGTCGAGTCCGCCCCATTCCTCTTTGATCCGGGCGAACACATTGTCGACGCTGGCGAGATCCAAAACGTTGCATTCTTCGATGATCTTCGCGCCGAGCGACTGAGCGAGCGGCGCGGCGCGGCGGCCGAAGGCGCCCCCCTGATACGTGAACGCCAACTCGGCGCCCTGTCCGGCCAGAACCCTGGCAATGCCCCACGCGATCGAGCGGTCGTTGGCGACACCCATCACGAGGCCACGCTTGCCGGCCATGATCGGACCGGGCTTGGCGATATCGATGTCGGTCATAGGAAGCCTCGTTTTGTCACCAAAAGTGCGACCGCGTACGTCAAACCAGCCTGCACCGCGCTTATATACTCTCATCACTCTCGACCCGTCGCCGCTACGCAGTCCTAGCGGCGACCAGGAAAGCTTGGGTTACTCAGGCATCATGCCGGCAGAAAATGAGAGTGGCATTGGTGCCGCCGAAACCGAAGCTGTTCGACATCACACAGTTAAGGCTAGCGTTGTCGATGCGACTGCGAGCGATTGGCACATCAGCGAAGGCCGGGTCAAGCTCGTCGATATTGGCGCTTTCCGCGATGAAGCCGTTGTTCATCATCAGGAGCGAGAAGATGGCTTCCTGCACCCCGATGGCTCCCAGCGAATGGCCGGTTAACGATTTGGTTGCCGAGATCGTCGGTATTTTGCTGCCGAAGACGGCACGGATGGCGTCGATCTCCTTGGCATCGCCGACCGGCGTGCCGGTCCCATGCGGGTTGATATAGTCGATTTCGGGCAGCCCCTTGCCGTCGAAGCCCTTGAGCGCGAGACGCATGCAGCGCCCAGCGCCCTCGCCCGACGGCGCAACCATGTCATAGCCATCGGATGTCGCGGCATAACCTTTGAGTTCGCCGTAGATCTTGGCGCCGCGCGCCTTGGCTCGTTCGAGTTCTTCGAGCACCACGACGCCAGCGCCGCCCGCGATCACGAATCCGTCGCGCGCCTTGTCGAAGGGCCGGCTGGCCCGCTCCGGCGTCGCGTTAAAGCCCGTCGACATCGCGCCCATGGCGTCGAACAGATCCGATAGCGTCCAGTCGAGTTCCTCGCAGCCGCCGGCAAACATCACGTCCTGCTTGCCCCACTGGATCATCTCGGCGGCGTTCCCGATGCAATGGGAACTCGTCGCGCATGCCGAGGCGATCGAATAGTTAACGCCCTTGATCTGAAACGCGGTTGCCAGTGCGGCCGAGGGGCCGGAACACATGCCCTTGGGCACTTCGAACGGCCCGATCTTCTTCGGACTTCCAGTTTTCAGCGTCGTTTCCGCGGCTTCGACGATTGCGAGCGTTGATGGGCCGCCGGACCCAACGATGATGCCGGTGCGCTCATTCACCACGTCCGAGGGTTCGAGGCCCGAATCGCGGATCGCCTGATCCATCGCGATCCAGTTCCAGCCGACGCCCGCGCCCATGAAGCGCTTCGGCTTGCGCGGAACCATGCTCTCCCAGTCGATCTGGGGAGCACCATGAACCTGACATTTGAATCCGAGTTCAGCGTATTTCTCGGCGCGAGAAATGCCCGACTTCGCCTCTCTCAGCGAAGCGAGAACTTCCTGGGTGTTGTTCCCGATCGAGGATACGACACCCATTCCCGTAACGACTACGCGCCGCATGCGCTTCCTTCACTCCTGCGGTTCCTGCTGCCGCCCGGCCCGGCAGCCGTGCCCTGTGCGCAACGCTTAAGGGCCTTCACTCGACTTGAGTAGGACCCTGAGGTCCTTGGCTGTGTATATCACTTCGCCATCGGCCTTGAGCACCCCATCCGCCTCGGCGAGCTTCAGCTTGCGGGCAATCACCCGTTTGATATCTATGACATATTCAAGAATTTTGACGTCGGGCGTCACTTCCCGCATGAACTTGACTTCGCCTACGCCCGATGCCCGGCCCTGACCGGTAAGTCCGAGCCAGCCGAGGAAAAATCCAGTCAGCTGCCACAGCGCGTCGAGGCCAAGGCAACCCGGCATGACCGGATCGCCCTTGAAGTGACAAGCGAAAAGCCAATCGAGGCGATCGTTTCCCGCCACTTTGAGCTCGGCGACGATCAAACCCTTCCCATGCGCGCCCGCGGTGTCGGAAATCGTCGAAATCCGGTCGACCATCAGCATCGGCGGCAGCGGCAATTGAGCATTCCCAGGCCCGAACAGCTCGCCCCGTCCGCAGGCAAGCAAATCCTCGAACTCGAAGCTGGAACGTCGTTCCGCCATGGATCCCCTCGTTTCATGGCCGATGGTCTGGTGTTGGTGCACACTTTGCTCCGGGCGGCCCAAGTTCAGCGCGTCCTAACACACGCTTGCCCCGCCGCCTAGCACGGCTGGCCGGTGCGTGTAACAGGCCCATCCACGGCCCGAAAGCCCGAATTCGCTATAAGTTGCGGGTTTTCCAGCGAGTGACTATACTCAAATCCATCGAGAGCGTTGCGTAGTGGGTCCGCCACTGGTCCAACGTGGTGACGTCAACACGGTTCTGCAAACAGAAATGTCCGAGAAATCTCCGCACGATCTGGATACTGAAGCGCCGCTGACCACGTCTGAGTTGCTACGAAAGTCGGGGCTTCGTCCGACCCGGCAGCGCATGACGCTGGGCCGCCTGCTGTTCGAACGCGGAGACCGCCACGTGACGGCAGAGCAACTCCACGCCGAAGTCGCGGGCCTTGGCGAACACGTTTCTCTCGCCACCGTTTACAACACCCTTCACCAGTTCAAGCGCGCCGGTCTTCTGCGCGAATTGGCGATCGAAGGCTCCAAAGCCTACTTCGACACCAACACGTCGAACCACAATCACTTCCTGCTCGAGCCGAACGGCGAACTGATGGACATTCCCGGCGACGCCATTTCCGTCGAAGGCCTGCCCCAGCCGCCCGAGGGCCTCAAGATCACCCACGTCGACGTCGTCGTGCGCCTCGCAAAAATCTGAAGTTAGACCGCATCGTCGCGATGCATGCGCGGCTTGCCGGAAGAGCGCACGCTATTTGAACGTTTCGCCCTGGTACACGCCCCAAAGCTTCAGCTGCTCGACATAGCCGCTGTACTGATCAACCGTGACGCGGCACCATCGCCCGTCGCAGGAATGCAGATCCGCGATCACCCCGGCCTCGATCTTCGCAACCACACCTGATCGCTCACTGTCGCTGGCCATGATCGGGACCAAGGGCGGCGGCGACCCCGATTTGCGCTCCCACGGCAGCACCAGCGCCGTTCTCCGGCCCGACAGCAGCGACTGTAACACCCACCCCGTTGCGCCCTCGGAATCGCGAACCTGCCGCCACGTTTCGAATTCTTTGATCACTTCCACCGGCAGCCCCGCGCGCCGGTACACCCAGCCCGTGGGATAATCGGTTCCCGGCCCGTTCCTGAGGTTCACCCGATCCGACTT
>JBEVLH010000252.1:0-6373 GCA_040509255.1 Hyphomicrobium sp.
AGCGATCTCATCACCGATGATAGCCGTGGTATCGTGCGGTGATAGGGTTGAACAAGCCCGTACGCCGCACGTTCCTATCGGCTTTGGGCGAGGGCATCGTCCCTTGGAGATTTCAGACCGGGGGAATTGAGCCGCTCATCCATGTGGGCCGCAACTTCAGCCTGCCGAGCCTTCTTGAGCGCGGCGTGCCGACTCGCCCCAAACGGAAGCAGTTTCGCCTGCTCCGTTAGGCGTCGGGCCTCTTCTAAGAGTCAATCGCTGATGGATATAGCTTGTTTGAAACGCCGCCGTTTGATCATGGCGCGCTCCTCTCCATTAGAGGAAGGCTGGAGCGCAATCG
Organism: Hyphomicrobium sp.; assembly: GCA_040509255.1. Lineage (GTDB taxonomy): Bacteria > Pseudomonadota > Alphaproteobacteria > Rhizobiales > Hyphomicrobiaceae > Hyphomicrobium_B. The sequence goes on from JBEVLH010000252.1 coordinate 341, forward strand.
GCGTTCTCATCACCGATAAAAGCCACGCATCTTTCGGTGATAGTTAACGCTACACTGGCGGGGCCGGGATTCCCATAACAAATGTTGGGACATAGCGTCCTGTTGAGCTGGGCTAATGGAGTTATTCTAAGGAAACAATATCGCTTCCTGAGGTTTGGAACTCAGGAGGCTGAAAGTGGATCTAAAAGAGCTATTCAAGGACGCGGCCCGTAAGTGCGACCACTTCAAGGTTGCGGCGACACAGGCCCATCCTGCGGATCGGGAAGTGTTTGACCAGATCCACCAGCACTTCGAGCAGATATGCCGACTGATCGTCAGGCACACCAACCGTCAGACTTAGGCTGGTGGTTTAAGGCCCGGCGATCTGGCCCATTGATTCACCTGCGAAGCGGTTTCGGCCTGTCTCGCGCGCCGCAGCAGGAGCTCGCGGGCGGTTCCGGTCTCGTGTTCGGCAGCCTCCCTGAAGCGCTCCGCTTCCGCCAAAAGTCTTTCTTCGTATGTTTCTCGGCGCATTGTGTCCTCCACCGGACATACATAGGGTGTGCACCGAAAACCCAACAGTTCAAAACAGCACACATGCCATCACATCGACGGGAGGGATTACTCAAGTCTCAACGAACTTGCTCAAAACCCTCCGCAACCACGCCGCCCGCTTTGGCGCCATGCCTACGGTCATGTAGCGCCCGGCACGAACCCGATCCTTTCCCAGAAGGCTTTTAAGAGCGTTTCGTGCGTCCCGTGCCTCTCGCTCCAGGTCTGGGCACCCAAGCGATGGAAATCGTCGTGTAAGTCGTGTGAGAGCGGTATGACGAACCAGTCATGGGCTTTAAGACCCGTCCCGCATCCCCAGAGGCTTTGAGGGTATCTTGGATGGTGGAGATCGGCGACCTTCCCTGAGACGATGCAGCGGATCTCCCCATCGGCCATGCGCTCGCGAAGGACACGGAGGAATTGCTTCTCGGCGGCGGGAGGACTTGCTCATTGTTCGCTGGATGCATCACAGCAGGCGTCACAAGCGTCGTAAGGCCAGTCTTCCGGAAGCTCGACCTCCTCGCAGATGCTGCACACTCTCGGCTCCATCACCCGTGCCCTCCGTTATCTGTGAGAGAGCGGATGCGAGCAGCGTACGCCTTCGAGGAGGTGCGTCCATTTTCTGTCCGCTCATGCCGCTTATGGATATTCCAGGCTATTTCCGACCGCGTCTTCCTTCAAGCCGCGGGCGACGATCCTCAACGCACCGTCCGGAAGGGTACGCTGAGGTCTACAAGGCGATCAGCCAGCAGATCCGGGAGATTTTTGCAGAGCACACCCCAATCATCGAGCCGCTGTCGCTGGACGAGGCCTATCTAGACGTCACCGACAACTGCAGCACATCCCGCTGGCGCACGACGTCGCATTGGCGATCCGCGCAAAGACGCTCTCGTATTCTCGATGTTGTTATGAGCTAGTTCACAAATTCGGAACGGGACATCGCCGGCTCTCCTATGACAACCGTTGACAGGCGAACTTGCTCACGTCAGTTTTACTAGGCGTCATCAGTTCTTTTTTCTTCGAACTCCTCGTTTCGAGGCTACCATCCGGTAAGAGGCAATCTCCATCGCGCGCGGCAGTTGCTCAGATGCGCTTTATTTTTCAGATCATTCGCTTTGGTACGGATCATTATCCCGAGAAAACGGCCCGCGGTCTCCGCGTACTCAATGCAACGACTCTTTGTGGTGCTTCTTTTGTTTTCGGGTTCGCGCTCTATGATGCAGCTGCCTCGTTGTGGACGCTTGTTGTTATCAATCTTCTGACGGCGTTGTTTCTGGCGACGATTCCGCTATGGCATCGCGCTGGCCCACTCGTGGCTCCGCTAGTGTATGTTGCGGGGACTTACACGGCGATTTTTGTTATTTGCTCACTGCTCGGCACCGACAGCGGAATGCAGGCGCAGTATTTAGCAATCGCGGCGGGAACTGTCCTAGTCCTCGGCGCGGAGCGCATCTTTCTCTTGGTCATCATCGGCGTTGTAGCGATTGCGCTCGTTGTTGCATTGGAAGTGTTGGTACCGGGAGACACCGGCCTCCTCACACAGCGCCAGATGCTGGAGAACTTCATCGGCTGCACGGTCGGAACCGCCTTCATTCTCTTCGCGATCGTTTACTACGCCGTTCGCGAGGCTTCCCGCGCCGAAGAAGCGGCCGAGCGCGAATATCAGCGGTCGGAAGGACTGCTTGCGAACATCTTACCGGCAGCGATCGCCAACCGCCTCAAATATTCGACCGAGACCATAGCGGACAGATACGATGAGGCTTCCGTCCTTTTCGCTGACATGGCCGGCTTCACCGCGATGGCCAGTCGGACTTCACCGCTACAGCTCGTGCGATTGCTCAACAACGTGTTCACCGATTTCGATCACCTCGTTGACAAACACGGTTTAGAAAAGATCAAGACCACCGGTGATGGTTATATGGTCGTGAGCGGCGTTCCTACCCAGCGTGCTGACCATGCAAAAGCATTGGCAAACTTTGCGATCGAAATGATTGAAATTGCGGCCCGCTACGGAAATTCTGTGCCGATCCGGATTGGCATGGCCAGCGGCCCACTCGTCGCGGGGGTCGTCGGTCGGCGCAAGTTCTTCTATGACGTCTGGGGCGATACCGTCAATGTAGCATCGCGCATGGAGTCTTCTGGCCTTCCCGGTCGTATCCAAGTCTCTGTAGAGGCATTTGAGCGCCTGCGCGATGAATTTGACTTCGAGCCAGGTGCGGCCAGCGAAATCAAAGGGAAAGGCTTGATGACAACGTGGCTCCTGCTCGGTCGCAGGAGTGAAGCCATCTCGGTCACTTTGCCGTAGGGCATTTCGATCAGCTCGGTCTTATTCGATTAGCAAAAGACCGCGCCTTTTGCTTCCGTCGAACGTATCCATGGCAGTGAACAAACGGGAACGTTCGACCAGCCACGGCTGATAGTCCGAATTAACATCGAGCACGAATACTAGATCCTCGGCTTCGAGATATCCCCCGATGGGCGAGTGGTGACCTACGCCGGAACCGAAGATCTTGGCGCGATCAAAATTTATGATGTAGCGGTGGTCAGCGTCATTGCTCCTACGCATGTGTTCACGAAATTCTTCTTCGGTGAGATCTCGCAGGATCTTGACCTTTCGATTGGAATTGGCCGTTGCGACGGCGGCCAGCTCATCGAGGGTCAGCCCCATGATGCAGACACCGGTCCAGCACCAACCAGTCCCGGCCAGCACATCGCGCTCTGTGGCCGCTTTATCTTTCAGGGACCGATAAGCATTGGCGACGGCGGCAGGACCGCACCGCGATCCATTGGATTGCCAATTGATCTTCCTCTCGAACGTTGCCGCTACAGGAAGTTGCCAAGCCCGGCCTACTAATTCAGGTTGACGGGAAACTGAGCGTTCGATGTCGTGCGGCGACACCTGAGTGCGGCTGACTAGCAACGCTCCCGATACAAGGAGCCCGGCTGTCAGTGTCGCGGAGACGACGATGGCGCGTTTCATATTCCGTACTTCCTTAGTACCGGATTGCTAACCCTCTCTCGAAGCGCTGTCGGAATACTACTGCCTCGGTGATTCGAATTTCTCCTCGAATGTTATGAAATATCGGTGCTGCCAGACAGGATTGAACTGAGGAGGCGCCCTCGATTGGCTTTGATTTTGTTATACGCTCGCCTGCTCCTGCAGCACCTGTTAGCCGGGCCCTTCCGCCCGCAGCCTGCCGGCGGTGCCGGATGCCAGATTGTGACCGATATCGGAAACCAGGGAAAGCCGGACATACTACTTCATGAGGCCGGCCAGAGCCGCAGACCGCCCGGCGTCGGAGGTGCCCTCCATCGCGAGCGGCCCGACCATCGCAGGGGCTGGCAGGCGATGATGTTCCTCTCTAGCGGCGCTTTGCGCTTAATCAAGTTCGGGTCCGCAGCGTGCGGCGAGATGTCCTTCGTCCATAGCTGATTTCTAGCCGATGTGTGCAGCTGTGAACGGAACGGCTTTCGATCGGTCAGCATTAGTGCCGCATGACTGATTTGGACCCGAACCTTCAGGCGGCTATAGCAAAGGTTCTGGACTCGTCCTGTCAGGATTTCCTGGCCGGCGGTGACCAGGAAAGCCGCAGATGCATCTTCGCACGACTGGTTGAAGCCGCCCGCAAAGGCCGTGACCTAAACCACGCAGCCCGCAACGCGCTTGCCGTCGTTGAAGGCAGGCGGATGCTGAAAGAGTACCAAGCGGCGCGTGCTTCGCCCTGAATTACGATGCCCGATCAGATCCGGGCGCCGATGGCGAGCGCTTCGCGCTTCTGGTACCATACGGCGCACGTCGATGACGGTGCGCGGTGCTCAGTGGGGCTCCCTGGGGAGGGGTGATCCTCCACGACAAAAGGCGCCAACCGCCTGCGGGCATACCTGTTGGATTACCCCAGGCTCGGCAGCGAGGCTGAGGCGGACGCCGAGATCAACCTGATGAGAAATGTGAGCTGATGGAGATCTGTTCTTGTCATAGGCAGATGGAGGCCGAGGAAGTGGACACCCCACCCCGGAAGAAAAGACCCACCCTGTTCGGGTGGTCACGCCGACCGCCGCGCCGCCTAAAAGGCCATGCACCGGCTAAGGTGCGAGCCGCCCGGGGGACATTGCTGGGGGTCCGAGCGGCTCGCAGGAGGAAGCCACCGCCTACCAAGAGCAGCGACGAGGGCAGCGTAGCAGGGGATTGTGACGGCTGGGAGCGGCGAGGGTTGCGCCCTGGTATGCATTCAGGCCGCCGCGCCGAGGCGGGACGTGCCGGACGCCGCGACTGACCTCCGGCAGCTAGGGGGCTGAGGAGTCACCAGAGGCTAGGGCCAAGACGGATCGGCCCGGATCGTTCCTGAGCGGCGAGCGCTCCGCGCTGTATCATTACTCGGCAGGCGCGGTCGGCGGGCTCTGGTTGTTTGTCGCTTCGAGGATGGCCAGCCTCAAAATGGCAGCCAGCGCATCCAGTCCAACCCTCGTGGCCTCGTCCCTCAGCTCGGCACAGACAGCTGCGACGCGGCGGGCCACGCATTCCCGTTCGTCCATTCCAATCCTCCCAGCAAAAATCGGGAACGCGGACTCTGGAAACCGGTTCCTATCGGCGTTATCCTGTTGCGGCGGGAGAGAATGCGATGAGTGATGTGATCCAGCTCTTCGAAACGGTGGAGAGCCAAGCAAGGACGGCGTGTCGGTGCGGCCGGCCGCTCACCCTCGTCAACAGTTTGATGAACATCAAGACCAGGCAGTGGGTCCGGCTGTTCGAATGCCGGAGCTGCGGCGAGCGGACCTGGGACGAGCGCCGGTAGCGAGCGCTCCGCGCTTTCATAAAAAATGGACCGCCCGGGCAGGCAGCTCGGGAGAGAGCGCCAAGCCCAGACGGTCCTCCCCTTGGAGGGGCCGCCGCAGTTTAGGGTTCTCGTGCGGCGGCGCGTGATGCTCACCGGCTCTCCGTGATCTCTCCGTGACTGGCGCGCGGTAAGGGCTTGGTTGTCGTCAAGCGCGTGCTACGGTCCTTATGTCGCCGACCGGACCGTGGCATCAATCGGCGATGAGATCGCTGTAGCGTTTTCGCCCTCAGGGAGCGAGCGCATGAGCAGCGATAGGCCGCACGTCCATCATCTTGATCTGACCATTCGCCTGGAGCGGATCCATCCATTCGGTCTGCCGCTTTCCCCAGGGAACGTCGTGGCTGTGGCGCACATGGTCGTCCACAACATGGCGGAGGTCTATCGCGCGGATGACGGTCTGCTGTGGGTTCGGCTGCGGAGCTGAACCATGTCGTGGGATCGCTGGGCACTCATGGTCGCGATCACGCTGAGCATGGCGTCCGTGGCGCTCCTGGCGGTGACGCTATTTTCGCGATACGCGGCGGCGGCTTCGCCCTGAAACTCACACGGGCCGCGGCGCCGGGGCGGGACGCGCCTCGAACACCGCGACTGACCTCTGGCAGCTAGGGGCTGAAGAATTGAGTCACCAGAGGCGGGGTCTCAAGGCGGTGCTCCCGAGAACGATCCG
>JBEVLH010000253.1:0-3725 GCA_040509255.1 Hyphomicrobium sp.
GCTTCCCAAGTGCGATGCAGATCCTCGACCGCGCCAGGTTCGGCATAGAGGTTCGTCAGCCGCTCGTTGACGCTGCGCATGTGCGCCCGGCGCGCCCACGCACGGCCAAGCACTTTCGCGGCGTTCGCCGTCAGCCAATTGGGGAGCGCCCTTTCCACCCTTTGGATTTGCTGCGCGTACCTGCCGGCTCTCGACCGCGCTATCAGCGGAAAATGAACAACCGCCGTCCTCTCCGACAGCTGCCGCACCAACGTTTCTTTGGGCGCATAGATGATCACGACGTAGACCCGCTCCGCCGCCCCGACGCGCTCAACCAATTTCGGAGAATCTTCAACGCGGTAGATGCGCGCCGGCTTTCCCTGCACGCCTCGTCGTTGACCGCTTCGATAGGGTTGCGTGATTTCGTGATGGAGAATTTGCCCGCGCGACGCCGGCTCGTTGCCTCGACCGAAAATCCTGCCCCGCCGGTCCCGACTCAAGGCGACGCGCCAGCTGCGGGCGTCGGCGGGCAGCGCACGTTGAATCTCAGGCGGCAGCGTCCCTCGCTTTAGGGCGGCAATGAATGTCGATTTTCCTGCTCCAGAAACGCCCGCCACGAGCAGGAGGTGTTTCCGATCGAAATCGAACGGAAGTCTCTGTTTCATCGCGCCTCTCGTCGCATGCCCGCGCTCGGTCGCGGATTCGGGGCCCGCTAATGCTCCCAAAAACATCATCACAAATATGTAAGCAAACTGACATGAAAATGTCACGGAGAGATTTGCCGTGAGCATTCCGCGGATTGGGAGAGAGGGCGTGGCTGTGCCCTCGGCGTTACAATTGGATCAAGCGGCTACCGCAGCCGCGCCCGCTGCCCCTCCCAAGTTCAATTGAACGATGGGCGAATCAGCTCGCGCTCAGGCTCGCTCCGATGAAACTTGTCAGCCGACGTTTTGACGCGGATCATTCATAGCGTTTCGATTCGTGAGCGTGCTGACAGGGAGAAAAAAGAATGGATCCGACTGCATTGATAATTTGGCTCTTGATCGGCGCCGTGGCCGGCTGGTTGGCCGGGCAGGTGATGGGTGGCGGCGGTTTCGGGTTGGTAGGAGATATTGTCGTCGGCATCATCGGCGCGTTCATTGCCGGCTGGCTGTTTCCCTATCTGGGACTCCGCCTGGGCGGTGGCATTCTCGGCGAAATCATTGCCGCCGCGATTGGCGCGATCATACTGCTGTTCGTGTTGCGATTGGTGAGGCGAGCGTAGCGACGCTCGTGCGAACGTAAATGGTTCTAGCGGCTGACGGCGTATCGCGTGCCGTCAGCCGTTTTTTTTCGGGCAAGCCCTAGCGCGCGCAAGCGCGTCAAAGGTCCGGATCACGACGAGCGTTCCTGCATAGCCCCCGGCAAGATTGGATTGCCGTTGAGAACGATGACTTTGTGTGCGAATTTGCGATCGTGCAGTATTTACCGACCGTTGCGGTCAAATTGATATTTTCATCAGGGGCATTTGCCCCACCGGCGACGATGACGAGAATGCCTTAACAGAGGGCAAGTCCGAAAATCCTCGACATCAGTGCGGGCCATTAAATTAGAATACGGGACGATGAGGCATGAAAACATCACTGTGCAAAATAATTTTACCGAATCACTTTGTCGCAATTCTCTCGCGGTTTGCTCGCGCCGAGTCGCCATCCGGCCATTGGACTCTTGGCTAGTACCCGCGCACAAAGTTGAAAGATTTGATAGACGTTCACACCCTCAACGGGGCCTTACGAAATACGAACGGCGCTAGCTCTCGCCCGCTGTTCGAAACCAGCGGCGGCGGTCGAATGGCCAAAATTCCCATTTCCTGCTTCATCATCGCAAAGGACGAAGAAGATCGGATTGCGCGAAGCATTCGCTCGGTACGAGCGTGGGTCGACGAGGTCCTCGTCGTCGATAGCGAGAGTTCTGACGACACTGTTGGCGTTGCAATCGCCGAGGGTTGCCGCGTCATCACACAGCCCTGGCTGGGCTTTGGCGCTCAAAAGCGCTTCGCCGAGGACCAGTGCCGCAACAATTGGGTTCTCAATATTGACGCCGATGAGGTCGTGACGCCTGAGCTTCAACGCGAGATCATCGCTCTTTTCGCACACGGACCGCCGCGTTTTGTGGCCTACGGCATGCCGTTGAAGATGGTCTACCCGGGCTCGACGAAACCCAGGCCGTTCGCGCGAGACCAATGGTATATCCGACTGTATGATCGCAGTCGCGTCCGGTTCAGGAATTCGGCGGTCCACGATTCCGTCGTAAGCGACGGTCATCGGGTCGGCCGCCTCAAAGCACCGATGCATCATTTTTCCATGCGGTCGTTTTCCCACATGAAGAGGAAACTCAACGAACGCACGTGGTTGCTCGCGGAGAATGCGTCCGCGGCGTCCACTGGTTCGCTCAGGCCGAGGCTGCTCTCTGAACTGCCGATGAACTTCTTCAAATACTACGTCATCCGCCGGCATTGCATGGGCGGCATCAAGGGCCTGAGATATGCGTCGATCCAGGCGTCCTACCGCTTCCTCAAGATCTATCGGATCTGGCGGGCCACAAGCCGGAGACCGAAATCGACGATCGCGGCTCCCTCAACATCGCGGCGCGACGTTTCAGGGCGGTGATGACGCCGTCCCGGAAAAGACCCAAAAAGTCCCGCCTTCCATGCTTTGGGCATTTGCGGGTATAGACTTTCCCGCACGGCCCCGTAGCTCAGTTGGATAGAGCGCGAACCTTCTAAGTTCGATGTCGCAGGTTCGAATCCTGCCGGGGTCGCCAACGCCTTTACAACGGCCCGATATGCTGCGCTCGTGTTGACGGAAGGCAGATATCCTGTAATCGTCATAACGCATTACTCTCGCTGGGGACGAGGGACGTTATGCCGACGCGCATGCACAATATCGACGCCCTTCGCGCGATCGCCGCGCTCACCGTCCTTTTTCAGCACGTTTCGGGTGACATCTGGCGCGCATTCCCAGCGTCCCTCCCTTACCTGAAGCCAGTCGCTTTGGACCTGTTTGACTGGGGACGCTTCGGTGTCGTCCTGTTCTTTTTGATCAGCGGTTATGTCATTCCGCTGAGTTTCACCGGGCCATCGCCGCTGCAAAAGTTTGTGATCAGTCGGATCTTTCGTCTTTATCCGGCCTTCTGGCTGTCGATCGTCGCCATGGTCGGCGCGCTTCATCTCAATGGTGTGAACCTCTTGCCGACACAGATCGCGGCGAACGTAACGATGGCCTATCCGCTCTTCGGTCAGGCAGCCATCAACGGCGTCTTCTGGACACTCATCATTGAAGTGATGTTTTACATTGCTTGCTTCATTCTTTTCGCAGCCGGCCAGCTCGAAAGCCCGAAGGTCGTCGGTGCACTGGCGCTGTTGGGCATAATGAGCGTCGTCGGACCTTCCGTCATCCTTGGAAGGCAGACACTGCCATTACACGGCTATTTTCTTTCCTTCCTTCTTCTAGGAAGCTTGATCCGGCAGACGCACGCTCGCCTGCCTCATGCAAAGCAACTCGCCTGCCTCGTAGCCTTCGCAATCATCGCTGCGCTTCCAATCGTTTCGTCGCTGAATGCTGGCCGACCGACCGCTTTCTCATACAGTACCGACATGGGGGTCGCGCTTTCGATCATAGCTGCCGGGGCTCTCTTCATTGCATCATGGAGCCCCGTTTTTTCTTCCCTGCCGCGGTTCCTGCTGGAGCTTGGCGCGTGGTCCTTTT
>JBEVLH010000254.1:0-22580 GCA_040509255.1 Hyphomicrobium sp.
AAGGCGTCGCTGCTGACCAACGCCCTTGAGCTTCATTCACAAACCTTCCGTGAGACCATCGCGCATCAGGCATCCGAGCTCGACGACTCGGTGATGAACGGCATCAACGCCGTCCGCCGCACCAGCGAAAACATCACGCGCCAGACTATGAAGGCGATTGACGGTCTTTCGAAGCAATCGGGTGTTTTGCAGAACGTCGCCGACAATCTCTTCCAGCAGATTCACGGCGTCACCAACCGCTTCGAAAATCAGGGCGAGCAGATCCTCAAAGCTGCCAACGTGCTCGATACCGCCAACCTACGTATCGAATCGACACTGCAATCGCGCCACGCCGAGCTTTCCCACACGCTGGACCGTTTCACCGGCAAGGCCGATGAATTCGGACGCACGCTCGCAGGCTATTCGTCCGACCTCGAAGGCTCGCTTTCGAATATCGAACTCAAGGCGCGCGCCATCGCAGAAGAATTGCGCGACAACGCCGAAAGTCGTTCGCGCGCGTTGATGGCCGAATTGGATCGTGTGAAACACGAGACGGAAGCTCACAGCGATCGCGCACTCTCCGACCTCAGAAGCCGCTTCCACAACGTATCGGGTGAACTCTCACGCGAGTTCGAAACGCTTTCGAACAGCCTGTCGACGGCATCTGAGGAAACACGGATGCGCGCTGCAGAAGCAGCGGCAAACTTGGCGCGTGAGCAGGCCCGCATCCGTGAAGAGGCCTCCCGCCTTCCGGCATCATCGCGAGAAACCGCAGATTCCATGCGTCGCGCCCTCCAGGACCAATTGCGCGCCATCGAACAGCTGACCCAGATTTCCGAGCGCGCAAACGCTCCGCGCGAAATCACCCGGCCCGAATCGTCTCCAGTCCGCTTGCCGCCCGCAGCGACGCTGACGTCGGCTTTGCTCCAGCAGGAAAGCAATCAGAGCCGCGGTCGAGGCGCCTCTTCTTCGCAGCACGAACCCCGCGAGGGTTGGTCGCTCGGCGACCTACTTGCCCGTGCGTCCCACGATGACGAACCTCAGGCGCCGACATCGACTTCTCCGCCGCCACGCCCCGCGGCCGCACCGGTTCGTCTCGATGTCGGAGTTATCTCACGCGCCCTTGACCCACAAACAGCGGGCGCGATCTGGAATCGCATCCGCGCCGGACAGCGCAACGTCCTGGTCCGCAGCATTTACGCTCCAGATGCCCGGGCGCTATTCGACGAAATCTCTGGCCGCGCCCAAACCGACACCGATCTGTCGCAGTCGATCTTCCGCTATTTGACCGATTTCGAGCGGATCATAAAAGAAGCCGATAATCGCGATCCCTCCGGCCGCACTGCACACGGCCATCTCACTTCCGATACGGGCCGCGTCTATCTATTCCTTGCGCATGCGGTTGGCCGCATCCGCTGACGCGCCACAACCCTCTCCGCCGCTAAACTCCGAGAGTTGGCGCAATGACCCTGATTAGGATCGAAGCCACGCGCGAGGTATGGCCGCTCAAGGAGGCGTTCGTCATCTCTCGCGGGGCGAAGACGGCAGCCGAGGTCGTCGTCGTCACCGCATCGGACGGAACACACACCGGCCGCGGCGAGGCCGTCCCTTACGCGCGCTATGGCGAAACCGTCGACGGCGTCCTTGCCCAGCTCGGCGAGGCAGCGCCACACATATCTTCCACCACCGACCTTGCCGGGCTTTTGAAACCTGGAGCCGCGCTCAACGCCCTCGATTGCGCCCTCTGGGATCTCGAAAGCAAGCGCACCGGCATCCGCGTTTCGGAGCGTGCCAAATTGCCGAGCCCGTGTAGCAAAATCACTTGCGTCACTCTCAGCCTCGACGCGCCGAAAGTGATGGCGGAGAAGGCTGCGAACTTTCCTCATCTCGGGTTGCTCAAGCTGAAGCTTGGCGGTCCCGGCGACGACGAACGGATGATTGCTGTCAGAAAGGCCCGGCCGGACGCAAAACTCGTCGTCGACGCAAACGAGGCCTGGACGCAAGAAGCGCTCGAGATGCTGCTGGCCGTTGCTGCCGACTGTAAGATCGATCTCATCGAACAGCCGTTGCCTGCCGGGCGAGATGCGGTGTTGCGCGACGTTTCGCACGTCGTCCCATTGTGTGCCGACGAAAGCGTCCACATTGCCGCTGACGTTGGAAACCTCATCGGCCTCTATGATGCCGTGAATGTAAAGCTCGATAAGGCCGGGGGCCTCACTGGCGCAATCGAACTTGTCGACGAAGCCCGCCGCCACGGATTGAAAATCATGATCGGCTCGATGGTTGCGACATCCCTTGCCGCGGCCCCCGCCATGCTTCTCGCCCCCTACGCGGATTGGATTGACCTCGATGGCCCACTTCTGCTCGCGAACGACCGCGAGCACGGTCTGCGCATCGAGAACGGCATCATCTATCCGCCGCAGCCGAAGCTTTGGGGCTAACGCAGTCACACGGCATCGACAGCCACTCGCGCATCGGCAGGCTTGCGCCGGACCAACCACACAGCCGCGACGAGCGAGATTGCCGAAATGCCCACCATGGCGAGATAGGAGAGCGAGCCCCCGCCGGTATAGAGCCAGCCGCCGATCAGCGTCGCGCATGCGAGCGCAACTCCGGCCGCCATCGTGGCGTATAGCGATTGAGCCGTGCCCTGCTTTTCACGCTCAATCCTCTCATGGATGAAATGGATCGCGCCGATATGCGAGGCGCCATACGTTGCGCCATGAAGCAACTGTAAGGGAATGAGCGCCGCCAGCGGAGGCTCCAGCGCCATCAGCGACCAACGCACGATCGATGCCACGGCACCAACAGCAATCAAACCCGCAGCCCCGATCCGCCGCGCCGCTAGCCCCGATACTGAGAACACCAGCACCTCGGCGAAAACACCGATGGCCCAAAGCGTCCCGGACCAACCCGCCGAGAGTCCCTGCTTTTCCCAGATAAGAATGCCGAACGTGAAGAAGGTGGCATGCGCAGACATCACCAATCCTGCCGCCAAAAGAAAGACGACGAACTCCTTCTTGCCAAGCAGGTCCCACAGCGCCGAACCCCGCCACACCGGCAGGATGGGTTTGATCGGTGCTGCGAAGGATTCGTCTGGGGGCAGGAACCAAGCCGCCATCAGTGTCAGGACGCAGCCGAGCGCGACCAGCCAAACGCCCGTCCCGCCCCCGAGCCAATTGATCGCAAAGCCACCCGCAAAATTTGCCATAACGAACGATAACGATCCCCAGAGCCGCATGCGCCCGTAATCAAGCCCTCGGTGGCGCACGCCGCTGACCGCAATCGTCTCGATCAATGGCATGATCGTCGAGTTGCAGAGCATCAGCGCCGTCGCGAAGATCAGGATGATCCAGAACGACGAAGAAGCGGCGAGCCCGAAGACGAACGCAGTGCTCATCCAGGCGAGGATCACGAGATATCGCCGATGCGCTCCATTGTGGTCGGCCGCCATCGCCACCACGGGTGACACGAGCACACGAAGAAAGAGCGGCGCCGCAATCACGACGCTCATCTCCGTTGGTGTCAGCCCGCGCCAGTTCAGCCATACGGGAAGGAATGGCGTGTGCATGCCATAAAAAATGAATAGCGCCGCGTAGAACACGGCGACGCGCGTCGCGAAATTTGATTGTTCGCCGCTCATCCCTCGAAACTGCGCCCCCGCGTTCTGTGCTCAAGACACAGCATAAGTTTGAAGGTGGCGATCGTCGCCAGAAGTCCTGTTTAGTTCAACCGCCAGTTGTGTGGTGGCATCTTCCGAATCGCGTACCCGTTGAAGCGATTTATTGCGGAGCACACGGCATGCAGGCTCTTACATCGACCGGTATTGACGACGTCGAGACCGAATATCGGGCTATTGAGGCGACATTGCTCGAAAGCGCCCGCGGCCGCTGGTTTTTGGCCGAGCACGGCCGCAGGGCGCGCCGGCTCGACAGCGCACTTCTCGAGGATGCGATCCGTCGCTTGCAAGGCTCGCTGCGTGAGCCCCCGGCGCTGCTCGGCCAGCTCAAGGCCGAGATCGAAACGATCAAGGCCCAAATGGCTGAAACTCGGAGCGCGCTTCTGGCTCGCCCGACGGCCGATGAAAGCATCCTGCCAACGCATGCCATCCTCAAGGCCGCGGAAGATATTCACGATATCGCCTGGTCGCTTCAAGCCAATCCGTTCGACCCGAAAGGCTGCGAACAGATCGCCCGCAATGCCGGCAAGCTCTACGCGATGAGCCAGTCCCAAGCCGCGCAGTCGACGCGGGTGGTCGCGGCCGCCGGCGCGCTCGAAACGTCCGCTCACAAGCTCGAGGGCATTCTGGAAAGCATCCTCCACGAGCTTCAGGTCGACGACGCGGCCTAGGGCCGGAACGACGTCAGACATAAAAAACCGGGCTCAAAGGCCCGGCTTTTTTATTTTCAACTGCGCTTGTTCTACCACTGCGTCCGCAGACCCACCGATATCAGATCAGCCGAAGCGTTGTTGATCTCGCCTGCAAGCACGAGGCTAGGATCAACCACCGCAGCTCGTTCGAAACCACCATCCTCCACGAAGATGTGGCTGTAGGCGACGTCGATGGTCAGCGTGTCGCTCCACTTATAACTCGCGCCAGCGCTCAGCCAGACCCGATTGTTATCCGGCGCGATGGTAAGGCGCTTTGACGGGTCGTCTTCCGGCGACAATTCGTAAGCAATGCCCGTCCGGAGCGTTAGATAGGGCGTATAATCGTATTCGGCACCGAGCGAGAAAAACCAGCCGTCGCTCCAGTTGGTCGGAACAGCAAGTGTGCCGCCGACGCCGTCGCTCTTAAGCGTGATTTGATCGAACCGGCTCCAGTTCGTCCATTCGACGGTGCCCAGGAGGCGGGTCGTGGGAGTGATGACTTGACGGAAGCTGGCCGTAACCAGGTCAGGCAAATCGATCGACCCAACGGCGTCGAAACGCCCAGGAGGCACCACGGGCTGCTTCAGACGACCGTCAAGATCGTGATTGAGGCCTGATCGATAACCGACACCAATGGAGGTTCCATGGAACGGTTCCAACAGGATGCCGACCGTGCCACCAACGGCCCAATCATCACCCTTGAACTGCGCTATGGGGGAACCACCAACTCCTTCGGCGAACTGAAGTTTTGCCCAGGCGTACTCGACTTGGATGCCCGCGCCGATGGTAACACCCGGCGCGATCTTGTACGCCAACGTTGGCGAAGCGTTGACAGTCAGCAGCTTACTCGTCACGCCGAGCAGACTGCCGATGTATTCGTTGTTCTCCGGCTTTGTTGCTAGTCCAAATGGCGAGGACACAGAAAGACCGACCCACAGGTCCTTGGAAAGCTGATAGGTGCCGAAGCTGGCGCCGGTATAAGCGCCAATGCCGATGTTTCCGCTTCCCGTACCGCCTGGAATGCCATCAGCAGGAGCTCCGTTGATGGTCTTAACATTCACGTCGCCCTGCGGAACGACGAGTGTGTACGAAGATTCCGTGTTCAAACCCGGCAGTGATGCCGTGGCAGCAGGGTTCCAGTACATCGAACTGATGGGGCCACCCGCGGCAGCACCCGCCGACGTCATACCCATAAAGACCGTCGACTGTTCGCTGATCGCAAAGCCACCGGCGGAAGCCGCGCTCGTGCAAGCGAGGAGAGCAGCGGTGCTGATACCCGCCAGCCCGACCCCGTCAAAAATCTTATATTGCTTCCGCATTCAAAGCCCCCTCGGCACGATCGACCGTGCCCCTAGCGTCCCACATTACGTGCGTCGCCGTTTGGGAACACCTAACTTTCGAACAACCGGCATGCAATTTGATGGGAAAGCGCGCAGCTGTGCCTGATGCGCAACAAAAAACCGGCCCGCCGAAGCGGACCGGTTCTGCCAAGCTCAGTCTCAATTCCTCGAAACCTTGCTTGGCGCTCCCCCCGGAGTCAGTTGACGACGAATGACTCGTCGAAATCGCGGGCAACCTGCCAAGTTCCGGCTTGAGGAACAAGCCTTGACTCCGATCGCAACACACGAGTCGACGTCTTGAGGTGCGCACTCGCAACAGATTGTGCATTGCGAGGCCAGGAAGACGAGTCGACGTTACGTTTTTCTAAGTGCGAAATTGTGGTCGACCGGACCGTTCTCGCCGTTTCCCACATGCATTCGCGCTCCGGCAGATAAAGCGTTCCACACGAAGTCTTTCGCGTCGGCGACCGATTCCACGATTGAGGCGCCCTGAGCGAGCCGCGCCGCAATCGCCGCCGACAACGTGCATCCGGTTCCGTGCGTGTTCGTCGTCGCGATGCGCGGTCGCCGGAACGTGAAATGCGTTCGCCCGTCGAAGATAACATCGACGGCTTCCGCTCCATCGCCATGGCCGCCCTTCAACAGCACCGCCCCGCAGCCGAACCCCATCAAAGCTTCAGCTTGATCCCGCATTTCCAACTCCGTCTCTGCCGGCTGCCGATCGAGAAGGCGGGCAGCTTCGGGGATGTTAGGAGTAATCAGTCGCGCGCGCGGAAGCAGCAGGTTACGGACGGCAGCGATGGCGTCCACCGCAAGCAGCACGTCCCCGCTTGTCGCCACCATGACTGGATCGACGACGACAGGAATCGTCGGACACTCACCCAACAGCGATGAGACGGTCTCTACCGTCGCCTCGTCTCCAAGCATGCCGGTCTTGATCGCACCAACCGCCAGATCGGAGACGACCGCCTGGAACTGCGCGCTTATGAACCCCGGCGGGATCGCGAACACACCCGATACCCCGACCGTATTTTGAGCCGTCAAAGCGGTGATGACGCTGGCGCCGTATATTCCGAGAGCCGAAAAAGTCTTGAGATCAGCCTGAATGCCGGCGCCGCCAGATGGATCCGATCCAGCAATCGTGAGGGCGATGGGGGGCGTTTCGGTAGTCATGGGATGGCCCGGAGCTAGGGTGTTCCTTGCTTCAGAATCTCGGCCCCGAGATTGGCCGGCGTGACATAGGATTCGATCCTGCCCAGCGCGGGGAAGTTCTCAATCATCCATTGGCTGAACCAGTTCTGCGCGCCAAACACGAACAACAGTCCGGTGGCCACCAACAGAAGCCCCATCAGTTTCTCGAGCTTATCGAAGTGCAGCTTGAACTTTTGCATGAATCCCAGAAACGGTCGCACCGCGATCGCGGCCAGAACGAAGGGAACGCCGAGTCCCAGCGAATAAACAAAGAGTAGCTTCACCCCGGTCCAAAGGCTGGATTCGCTCGCCGCAAGCGTCAGGACAGTCGCGAGCACGGGTCCAATGCAAGGCGTCCAGCCGAACGCAAAGGCCAATCCCATAATGTATGCGCCGACGAAGCTCGCTTCCCTCGCTGCAGTCGAGTAACGCGCTTCGCTGTAGAACAGGTGGATACGCAGAACTCCGAGAAAGTGCAGACCGAACAGAATGATGACGACACCCGCCAGCGTTCCGAGCGACGCGCGATACGAGAGGAGAACTTGGCCGATTGTGCTGGCCCCGGCCCCGAGGCACACGAAGACGGTCGTGAAGCCGAGTACGAAGAACACCGCGGACGTCACGACTCGCAACCAGACCCGACGGTCAACGGCCTCTTCGCCCGTCAATTGATCGAGCGTCGTTCCGCCGATGTATCCGAGATAAGGTGGCACGAGGGGCAACACGCATGGTGAAAGGAAGCTGACCAGCCCCGCAAGCGCCACACCGAAATAGATCTGCGCGTCAACCAGCATACCGCCTGCTTTCAAACGAACGGGCGCTCGCTACTGCGCCTTCTCACGCGTGAGTGCCGCGATGCCCGGCAATTCTCGCCCCTCGAGCCATTCAAGGAACGCGCCTCCCGCTGTCGAGATGTAGGTAAAGTCATCAGCAACGCCAGCGGCGTTGAGGGCCGCGACCGTGTCTCCGCCGCCGGCGACTGACACGAGCTTGCCTGCTTTCGTCAAATTCGCGGCTTCGCGCGCCAAAGCAAAGGTTCCCTCGCCAAACGGGGAAATTTCGAATGCGCCAAGCGGACCGTTCCACAGCAACGTCTTGCAGCTTGCGAGGACCGACGCTAGTCGCGCCACCGACCGCGGACCGACATCAAGAATCATCGCATCAAACGGCACGCCGTCGACCGGAACGACTTCATGCGCAGCGCCTTCCTTGAACTCGCGCGCTATCACGGCATCGATCGGCAAGACGATCTCACAGCCCTTCTTTTTTGCCTCCGTCAGGATATCCCGAGCCGTGCCATCGAATTCCGGCTCGGCGAGCGATTTTCCGACCATGACGCCCGTCGCCTGCAAAAACGTGTTGGCCATGCCGCCGCCGATGATCAGCTTATCGACCTTCCCGACGAGATTGGTCAGCACTGGAATTTTGGTTGAGACCTTGGCGCCTCCGACCACTGCGGCCGTCGGGCGTTGGGGCTTTTCGAGCGCTTTGCGCAGAGCGTCGATCTCTTCCATCAGCAGCGGACCAGCGTAAGACGGAAGAAAGTGCGTCAAACCCTCGGTCGAGGCGTGCGCCCGGTGCGCGCAGGAAAATGCGTCGCCGACGAAGATATCGCCGAGCTTCGCAAGTTCCTCCGCGAACTTGAGATCGTTCTTCTCTTCGCCCTTATGAAAACGCAAGTTTTCGAGCAGCGCGACATCGCCGTTCTTGAGGCCGCTGATGGTTGTAGCCGCCTGCTCGCCGATGCTATCCGATCCGAATGCCACTGCTCGCCCCAGCAGTTGCTCCATCGACTCGGCGATCGGCTTCAGCGAAAGGCTCGCTTCCGGGCCATTTTTGGGCCGCCCGAAATGCGAGATCACGATGACCTTGGCGCCGCGATCCGCTAGCGCCCTGACGCCTGGCAGCACACGTTCAAGACGCGTCGCATCCGTCACCTTGCCGTCCCTCACCGGAACGTTGAGGTCCGCCCGCACGATCACACGCTTTCCCGCGACGTCAATACCGTCCGTCGTCTTGAGCTTGTCGAGGTTCATTCCTTACACCAGTACGATTTGCGACGAGTTTGTATTTCAAGCCGTCACGAAGATTTTGTGATGGCGAGTCGCGCCGCTTCAACGGCATGTGCCGCCGTTATTCCGAAGCGCTCGTACAGTTTTGGCGCGGGCCCCGACGCGCCGAAGCCGCGCATGCCGATGAAGGCATCACATTTGCGGAGCCACTCGTGCCAGCTTTGCGCGACGCCAGCTTCAATGGCGATGCGCGGCGCGTCGCCGAGAACTTCATTCTGATAAGCTTCGGGCTGGGTGCGGAATAACTCGAATGAAGGCATCGAAACAACGGCCGCCTTGATCCCATCCTTTGCCAAGGTTGCCGCGGCTTCCGCTGCCAATCCCACCTCTGAGCCGGTGGCAATAAAAGTCACGTCGCGCGCGCCACCTTCGGGCGATGTCAGAACATACCCGCCCTTGGCGCTGAGATTTTCATCACCCTTGCCGCGCAGGTTCGGAACGGCCTGCCGCGAGAGCGCGAGAATTGAAGGTGTGTCGGTCGCGTTGAGCGCTATTTCCCAGCACTCCGCGGTCTCGACGCCGTCGGCGGGACGGAAGACATTCAAATTGGGGATCGCGCGCAGCGCGCTCAGATGCTCAACTGGCTGGTGGGTTGGCCCATCTTCGCCAAGGCCAATCGAGTCATGTGTCAGCACATAGATGACACGCTGCTGCATCAACGCCGATAACCGGATCGACGGACGGCAGTAGTCCGCAAAAACCAAGAATGTACCGCCATACGGAATGAATGACTTCGAAAGCGCGATGCCATTCATCGCGGCTGCCATACCGTGCTCGCGCACACCGTAATGAATATAGTTGCCGCCGAAGTTTTCCGGCGTCACTGATACATGATGCTTCGTCCTCGTTCCGTTCGAACCGGAAAGATCTGCCGATCCTCCGATGAGTTCCGGCAGAACCGGCATCAGCCGCTCGATCGTCAACTGCGACCATACCCGCGTCGCGCGTTTCGAAGTATCGGCCGCGAAATCATTCTTTGCTGCCGCTATGGCTCCCGACACGATCGCCTTCGTATCCCGCCCCGCGATCGCGGCTTTGGCGTCGGCGCTGGCTTTCGCTTCGCGCTTCTCCCAATCCTCTCGAAGAGTCCTGTACTGGCTTCCAACGGATCGCCATCCCGAAAGGACGTCATCGGGAATTTCGAATGGCGGATACGGCCAACCGAGTTTCTCGCGTGTCGCCTTGATCTCGTCTGCGCCGAGCGCCTCACCGTGGGCCGATGCCTTGCCGGCTTTGTTTGGCGAACCGAAACCGATCTGCGTCTTGCACGCGATCATCCATGGGCGCGATGGATCGCTTTTTGCGGTCTTGATCGCCGCCGAGACCGCTGCCGGATCATGGCCATCGACGCGCAAAGTATTCCATCCCGACGACTCGAAACGCTTGATCTCGCTGTCGGAGACCGCAAGGTTCGTCGCCCCGTCGATCGTAATTGAATTGTCGTCCCAGAGAACGATCAGCTTTCCGAGCTTCAAATGGCCCGCCAAAGAAATCGCTTCCTGGCTGATGCCCTCCATCAGACAGCCGTCGCCCGCGATGACGTAGGTATGATAGTCGATGAGCTCCGAGCCGACGCGCGCCGCAAGAAGCCGCTCCGATAAAGCCATGCCGACGGCGTTCGCGATGCCCTGGCCTAACGGTCCCGTGGTCGTCTCGATACCCGGCACATGCCCGTATTCGGGATGGCCCGCCGTTTTCGATCCGACTTGCCGGAAATTCTTGATGTCACTGATGGTCAGTTCCGGATATCCGGTCAGATAGAGCAGAGAGTAGAGCAGCATCGACCCGTGACCAGCGGAGAGCACAAAGCGATCACGGTTGGGCCAATTGGGCGCGCTCGCGTCGAACTTCAACGCCTCGGTAAACAGCACCGTCGCAACGTCCGCCATCCCCATCGGCATGCCGGGGTGGCCCGAATTGGCCGCCTGCACAGCGTCCATCGAAAGCGCCCGAATAGCGTTAGCCATGTCTTTGAGGCTTGGCTCGGGCAATGACTTCGCCTGGGTCTGGGCTTTGCTCATTGATTTTACTGGGTCCGTTTCCAAAAGCGCCTCTGGCGCCGGTAAAGGTGGTGGACATTTACCGGGGGAATACGGCCCCGTCTACCGCACAGGGACCCGCAGTGCACGGCAAAAGGCCCTCGCCGTCGCCAAATCGATCGGCCTTGAAACGCGAAGGGCTCCCGCATCCTCCGCTATTGGGCCGGTTGCAGGCCCATATCTCCCTCAAGACGGAAGGATATCGGCCTTGGCCTTGCCATCGCGCTGGCCTTTCTCAGACTGCGTCAGCTTGGCCTCCTCGACCTCATCCTCGCGAAACAACTTATCGAGCATAGCCTGCGAAGTCCGCGCCCGTTCGAGCAGCTTCTCGACGTCAGATGCGAGCTTGTAATCTTCATTGAGCCGACGCTCGTCATGGTCCCGGAACGTCTGAACCGTGCGGCTCGCGACGCGCTCGGAATACCCAAGTCCCAGCATCAACAGGCGCGTCAGATCGAGAGACGCCAGGAATGTCTCGCGACGAAGCGCCGCCACACCAAGATCCAGCAGGCGGTAGGCGTGCATACGATCGCGCGCGCGCGCGTAAATGGGAACATGCGGGTAACGCGTCTTCACGATTTCCGCCGCGCGCATCGACGCTTCGACATCGTCGATCGCAAGAACGAACGCCGTCGCCTTGTCGATCTGAGCAGCCTCGAGCACTTCCGGCCGACTGGCGTCTCCATAGAACGCCTTATTGCCGAACCGTTTCACGAAGTCGACCTGTTCGACGCTGATATCGAGCGCGGTGAAGGGCACGCCTTTCGCGCGGAGGACACGGGCCACAATTTGCCCGAAGCGACCGAACCCCGCGATAACGACGTGGTCGTCATTATCGGGTAGTGAATCGAACGCCCGCGCCTCGCCTTTCGTCTTCTTCGAGAAGAACTTATCAGCCCCGAGAAGTAGGGGCGTCATCGCCATCGACAAGGTCACGATAACCGCCATGATTTGCGATGCCTCCGTGCCGAGCACGCCGGCGACATGCCCGACCGACAGCAAAACGAATGCGAATTCTCCCCCTTGCGAGAGAGCAAACGCCAGACGCCGCGATGGGCCTGCATCGAGCCCCTGCCAACGCCCGAGCAAATACAGGATTATCGATTTGACGACGATCAAAAGCAACGTCGACGATATGATCAGTGCGGGCGCCGAAATGAGCAGGCCGAGATTGAGAGACATGCCGATCGCAGTGAAGAAAATGCCGAGCAATAGGCCTTCGAACGGCGCGATGTCGGCTTCGAGCTCGTGTCGATAGCTACTCTCCGCCAGAAGCGCACCCGCGATGAAAGCGCCGAGTGACGCTGACAGCCCGACGGCTTCCATGATCAGCGTGATTCCGACCACCGTCAGAAGTGCCGCGGCCGTCATCGCTTCCTTTACGCGTGACAGCGCGACGAGACGCAAAAATCCATCGAGCACGTAACGTCCGACAACGACGACCACAACAATCGTGCCGATGCCCTTGGCAAACGCGAGGAAATCGAAGGCTACGTTTGCTTTGGCAGCCGAAACGGCAAAGTACGGCGCAAGCGCGATCAGCGGGATGGCCGCGAGATCCTGGAACAGAAGCACCGAGAAGCCAAGGCGGCCATGCCGCGTTGAAAGCTCACCGTTCTCTTCCATCACCTGCAAAGCAAATGCAGTCGAAGACAACGCCAGCGCCGCGCCGGCGAACAGCGAGGGCTGCCATTGTGTTCCGAAAAAAAGGATACCGACGAAGGCGAGCACCAGCGATGTGATCGCCACTTGCATCGTGCCCAGGCCGAAAATCGCTTGCCGCATCGCCCAAAGACGCTTCGGACGAAGTTCCAATCCGATCAAAAACAAGAGAAGGATGACACCAAATTCCGCGAAATGGAGAACTTGTTCCGCGTCTTGCTCCGAAAACATCCGCCCGACGCCGTACGGTCCAAGGATAACGCCGGCAACCAGATAGCCTAGGACGGCCGCAATGCCGAGCCACCTGGCGAGCGGCGCGGCCAGTGCCAATGCGGCCAACAAAATTGCCAGTTCGTTCAGTGTCACCGCGTCCCCCGATTTTTCCCACGTGATGAGCACGTGCTATCGCCGAATCCGAGCAGGGATTGCTGCTTTCCTATCCGACCTCCGCCGTATGCCAAGCCAAATCTAGATTGCCTATGAGCAAGATTGACCATCGACGCCCGAATTGCGCAGCCTTCCGCGACATTGAAGTCTTCCCCCGCAATGGATGTCACTACTTTGCGAAAAACAGACCTCAAGGCATTGGATGCGCGTCGACGACGAGGCCGCCGATTTCCTGCCATCCATCGCTCCCGTCACGATACCAGGCGACATTGTGATAGCCGTAGCTCAGCGCTCGCTTGGCGGCATTCCAGCTCATCCAACAATTCTTCAGACAAAAGAAGACCAACGGTTTTGACTTGTCGCCTCTCGTCAGCGTCTCGAGGCCGCGACGGAAATAAGCATCGGACGCCGTCGAAAGAACCCCATAACCTACATTGGGAAGCCAAACAGCATCCTCGATCGTCATGTGAGACGATTCACGCCAGATCGTGCCGGTCGGAAGCCCCGCCGGCTTGGGTGGATGCGGATAAACGTCAATGAACACCGCACGTTTTGCCGACCAAATCTTCATCGCGTCGACGCTCGAAAGAACGTTGGCGCCCTTTAGCGTCAGCGGAACGGGCGTGCGAAACTTGTCCGTCCGATAACCATCAGGCTCGGGAGGCGGCGGGCCAGTAGGTGAAGGACCCGAGACATCTTCGGCTTGTGCGATCGGGAGCGGCCCGTTTGGAGCGATGACCACGGCTGCCAGAACGCCAAGTGTCGCCAATACGCAATTTCGGGTCGAAGTCATCACCGCACCGCTTCGTCATCCATCCAATGAATTGGCCCCGCCATCGTCGACGGACGACAAACGGGGCCGGCAAATTTCCACTTAAAAACGCGCGTGGGTTACAGACGAGCCTTATCCTTAAGGCGTCGTTACCGGCACAGGCGAAGACGCAGTGGCTGGTCCACTTGACGGCGACGGCTGTGCGGAAGCCGAGCTCCGGGGCGAAGTGATCCTTTCGGTCGAGGTGTCGTCATCGACAAGCAGCGGCACGCCGTAGTCGAGAAGCACTTTGTCGATGTCCCCCTGACGCTTCCGGATCACGTTGTTGAGCGTGCGTTTCCAGTTATCGTCACCGTTCCGCACCCCCATTGTGATACGGAACGCAATCCTCGCTGCCCCGACATCCTTCACAAGTGGCACCACCACCAGCGGTTCGCCATCGTGCATCGCCCAATAAGATGCCATCGGGCCCCACAGGATACCGGCCGCAATGTCGCCTTTGCGGACATCGTCCATCATGTCCTTGGCAGGATTTGAGTACCTGCGATCCACGATCATCGGATAGCCGTGCACGTTGGCCATCAGACCATACTTCGCCGCGAGGGTGGCGCCTGCGGAACCCTGCTGCATACCGATCGCCTTGCCCTGCAGTCGCGGATCGCTAAGGGATTCGACGCCGTCGAGACCCGTTCCCTTCTTGTAGATCAGCGCTGTCGTTGATCGGTAGATTGCATTCGTGTTGAGAACCATGTCGTCGCCTTGGCCCCAACCGATCACCAAATCGCATTTCTTCGCATTGAGTGTCATGCGGATAAAGCCGGTGGCCTTTGGAAACCAAGTGTAGACGACCGGAAGCTTGAGCTCATCGCCGATGATGTTAGCGATCTTGTTTTCGAAACCTTCACCCTTCTGATCCGAAAACGGCATGTCCGCTGGGTCGGCGCAGACGCGAAGTTCTTTTCGATTGACGAGATCCGCCTTTGGAGTTTCGGCCGCTTTCCCACTGTCGGGGAATGCAGAAAGAATCGCGGTCGCCGTAGCAAGAATTCCGACCGCCAAAACAGGTGTCGAAATGAATAGGTTCTTGAGCGGTTGTTTCCTCACGTGAGTAACCTTTTTGTTATGGCGGCGTGAACGTCGCGGCGCCCAATATGAACTAGGGGCACGCCGCTTTTGCGACCCGCCCCCGATCCAGTCTGCCGAATTTACTAACCGCTTCGAACGACACCGACGCCCGAAGCTAGCCCTTCATATGATGAGGTCGTGAAAAACTTCCAGACCTAGCCTGTGCAATCGTCGGCCGCTTTCTTCGCATCCGGCGAGATATCTTCGCGTCCGTTGGGCCGACCCGGCGGCAGCACGCCGAGCGAGCGAGCCTTGATGTAATCGTAGATGTCGTCGATGTAGCACATGATATTCTTGTCTTCGCCGAACGACGGCATGACGAATTCTGTGCCACCTCTGTTTTCTCTTTTGCCGCTCGAAACCGTAGCGATGAAGGTGTTGTAGTCGAGCGTTTTCAGCGACTCGGCCAGAGCCGGAGCGAACGTGCTGCCGAGCGCATTGGGGCCGTGGCAGACGTGGCAGGCATCATGGTAGCGACGGAAGCCGTTCCACGTTCCCCAGTCGACCATATAGTCTTTCGTAACGACCGGAACGGGTTCGCCGTCCTTGTTGCGATAGCGACCATCCTCGAACTTCACGCCCTCTGACTTTGCGAGGTCGCTGACCGGGTTGGGATAAACCGCAGTGCCGTCTGGCTTGCGCGATCCCGGGGGCGGTGCGTTCGGATCGTCCGCGTTGGGAGCAGCATCCGCGGCGACCTGAATGAGCTTGGCAGCGGGTGCGGCAGGATTGGGATCTGTCTTCGTCTGCTCCTTCGCAGCGGCAGCGCCTGCAGCCCCGAACGTCATCAATGCGACTGTAAGGGTCCTAATCAACTTGTTCACGAGGTTCCTCTTCTCCTGTCGATGTGAATTGCGTGGGTCGCCACCGCCTATAGGTTTTTTCGAGATCCGTTTCGAAGGATCTTTCGAATGACGTTCACCGAACGCACAGGATCAATACCTTCGCATTCGCGCACGTTAGACTATTACAAATTGTCGCCCTCGCAGGGGATAGCCCCCTTTTTGTTGAAAGATGTATTTTCGGCAACTCTTCTTTCGAGGGATATCTCGACGGCAAAGAGCCGGCGCGGGTTTCCCCGCACCGGCTCCCTATTTTGAGGCTAAAGCCTATGGGAGAGCGAACACGGTGAGCGAGCCACCGAGGTTCGTGTACTCCGAAAGACCGGCATAACCACCCACAGCGCCGAGGCCGTCGGTCGGGTTGGTCAAGCCAGCAGCAAGACCGATACCGGCCCAACCGCCAACGCCCGAGAACACTGCAACGTACTGCTTACCACCTTGCGAGTAAGTCATTGCGTTGCCGATGATGCCCGACGGCGTCTTGAACTTGAACAGCTCCTTGCCATCCTTCTGATCGACAGCCTTGAAGTAGCCCTCGAGCGTGCCGTAGAAGGCAACGCCGCCAGCCGTGGTCAGAGCACCTGACCAGACCGAGAACTGCTCAGGCTTGGACCAGACGATCTTGCCCTTCGAAGCGTCCCAAGCGATGAAGTTACCCATACGCTCCGGCTTGTCCGGACCAGGGAACATGGACAGCGTGGCGCCAACGTAAGGCTGACCAGCCGTATACGAAACCTTGAAGGGCTCGTAGTCCATGCAAACGTGGTTGGTCGGAACGTAGAACAGACCCGTCTTCGGAGAGAACGAAGCCGGCTGCTGGTCCTTCGAGCCGAGAGCCGCAGGGCAAACGCCCTTCGTGTTGAAGTCCGCGCCGTTCTTGAACGTCGAGTACTTCGCAACGCGGATCGGACGACCGTAGTGGGCGCTCGACTTGTCGAGATCGATGCCTGTCGCCCAGTTGACGACCGGATCATACTTCTCGGCAACGAGAGGTTCACCCGTTACGCGATCCCAAGTGTAGCCGAAGCCGTTACGGTCGAAGTGAACCGCAACCTTGTGCTTCTCACCCTTGACATCGAGTTCGGCCAGGATCGGCTCGTTGATGCCGTCATAGTCCCACTCATCGAACGGCGTCATCTGGTATGCCCACTTGGCAACACCGGTGTCGACGTCACGAGCGAACATGGTCATCGACCACTTCTGATCGATCGGCTTCCCGTCCGGTCCTGCACGCTGAGCAGGGTTCCAGGTCGAAGGGTTGCCCGTCCCGTAGTAGATCAGGTTGAGTTCGGGATCGAAGGCCATATAGCCCCAAGTCGAACCGCCACCGATCTTCCACTGGTCGCCATTCCAGGTCTTCAGAGAAGAGTCTTTGCCGACAGGCTTGCCGAGCGAGATGGTCTTTTCCGGATCGACGAGGATGTCGGAGTCCGGACCCATCGAGTAGGCGCGCCAGATCTTCTTGCCGCTGTTGATGTCGTAGGCGGTGACGTAGCAGCGAACGCCGAACTCAGCGCCCGAGATACCGATGATCACCTTATCCTTCGTGACAAGCGGAGCACCCGTGCCCGTTTCGCCCTTCTTCGGATCGCCGTCGACGACCTTCCACAGTTCCTTACCCGTCTTTGCGTCGAGAGCGACGAGCGACGTATCGGCCTGATGGAGGAAGATCTTGCCTTCAGCGTACTGAACGCCACGGTTGACCGTGTCACAGCACATCACCGGGATGACCGAAGGATCCTGCTTCGGCGTATACTTCCAGATGATCTTCTGCTCGTCTGCGAGGTTCAGAGCGAACACGATGTTCGGAAACGCCGAGTGAAGATACATCACGTCGCCGATCACGAGCGGGCCGCCTTCATGGCCGCGCAGAACGCCCGTCGAGAACGTCCAAGCCACCTTCAGCTGACTGACGTTTTCGGTCGTGATCTGGTCCAGCTTTGAATAGCGGGTACCAGCATAGTCACCGGACTGGACTGCCCAGTTATTCGGATCGCTCGACAACTTGATCACGTCCTCGTTCGCCCATGCGGGCGCCGAAAACGCGGCAGTTGCGAGTAAGCCGTATGCGAACGCACTTTTGCGCATCGCGCTTCCTCCATTTTGAGAAAAAGTCTTGCCACGCTTGCAAGTCGATCGCGGGGACTACCGATACCTCCCGGCTCCGATCTCAGGAATTGCGGGATTTTTTCCCGTCTTTGCCCGGCCGGAGAAGGAGTTCTTCACGAAACCGTGTAGAAACCGGTAGTCCTCGTGAACGGCCGCATGTAGACACCTTTTTTTTGGAGCCGCAACACTTAGTGCGACGATCATTCTCGTGCGGCAAATTAGGACAAGTCTTCTGACCCAAAAAACCCCTTTATTCATGGGAGTAATTTGCATTGCATCAAAAATGGTGCGCCGCACGTCTAAATGTTTCTGACACGTGAAAATCACCTCATTCGATCACGACACCTCGCGATTTCGTGAAATCATAGGGCTCGCGCGGGCCATTGAGCGCATAATCTCCCCACCACAACCGTCACGGCAGGCATGAAAGAAATTCCCGCGGTCCTTGGAAGACCATCTCGTAAGGAATTCCTCCGCGGGGCAGCCACGACGGCCCTCCTCCCGCTTCTTCCCCGCGTTTCACGCGCTGAGGCCGAACGGATCGGTGTGCTCGAGATCGCTCCGGGGATTTTCGTTCACGTCGGTAAGTATCAGTTGGTTAACGAGGCCAACCGCGGAGACATATCCAACCCGTGCTGCATCATCGGCGGCTCTGCCACCGCCATTATCGACACCAGCGGCTCATTCGAAATGGGGCGCGAGTTCCGCGACGCTGTCTCTAAAATCACCGACAAGCCCATCCGCTACGTCATCAACACTCACATGCACCCCGATCACGTTATGGGGAATGCCGCCTTCAAGGCTGTGAATGTCGAATTCGTCGGCCATTACAAGCTGCCGGCCGCGCTCTACGCCCGTAAGGAGAGCTATCTGGCGAACGCTCGAGAGCGGCTAGGTGAAGTGGTCTTCAAGGGCACCGAAATTATCCCGCCGACCATACTGGTGAAGGACACTCTCGAACTGGACCTCGGGCAACGCGTCGTGATGCTGAAGGCCCGCCCGACAGCGCATACCGATAACGACCTGACAATCTTCGACAGCGCGACTGGGACCTTCTTCCTCGGCGATCTCTTATTCTCGGGCCACATCCCAACGCTCGATGGCTCGATCGTCGGCTGGCTCAAACTCATTCCGGAATTGATGCAGGAGAAAGCCCAGCGCGCTGTCCCGGGTCACGGTCCGAAAGCTATGACCTGGCCCGACGCCATCCAGCCCGTTGAACGCTATCTAACGGTCCTGGCGACTGATGTGCGGCAGATAATCAAGGAAGGCAAAACGATCGAGGAAGCCATCGCGACCGCGGGGCAGTCCGAGCGTGGCAATTGGGCCCTGTTCGATGAGCACCACCCCCGCAACGTCACCGCGGCCTTCACCGAACTCGAATGGGAGTAAATTTTAGAAGCAACGCAATTCACCCTCGACCTGAGCACGGCGCATGTTTTTGACCTTTTCCTGGAATTCCGGTGAGTGCGTCCAAGCGACGTTCTCGCCCCCACGCAAGCCAACCGAAATCAAGGTTTCCGCCTCTTCGTACTGCGCGTAGGGCAGTAGATTTGCGATCTCGTCGATCGAGCACGAACACTTCTCGAGGATCGCACGCGTCTGTCCGTTGACGGCCATACAGGCGTAAACGTAGTCCGCACGCGCGACCGTCGGATAATCGTTCGCGGGTAATTCCTGGGCCCAGGCTTTGGTCGCGAGGCCAGGGATGATCGCGGCAGCAAGAACAAGTAATCCGGCCGCTATTCCGTTAGCGAGGTGGCTTTTCATTTAACCCCTCCTACGCCTTCAAGGGTGGTCGTTTCTTCCAGCGTCGGGCCGTTCTTATCGTTGTTCTTAAACTCCGAAACCATTTGCGCGAAATAGCCTGGGATCTTTTCTGATAGTGCGATCGAGAACGTCGAACCTTCGAAGCCGTTCATCCGCGTTTTCGCAGGGTCGTTGGCGTATGGCGCAAGGCTGACCTTGTAGCCGTCTACCGATTGCCCTTTGTATTCGATCTTGACGGGAGCGACTTGCGCGCCGTCGGCCAAGCCGCGCTTGAACATGCCTTTGAGATAGGCGGCGTCACCGCCTGCGAGCATGCGAAAATGCGATACCGCGTTGTCGAGATAGACAACCAGCATCGGGTTCCCGTCCATATCCGTAATTTCTTGTGCGTCACGCGCGCGGTCGCCCGAATACATTTGCACCCGCAGGTTCTTCTTCCCCGGCGCCCCGTCGCTCTCGATCGTTACGGTTATGTTGTCGGTAAATCCCTCGCCGAGAACCTTCGGATCGGAAGGTGTCCGCACGAACTTGTAGACAAGGTTCGTGCCCGGCGCGACCGCCGCGATATGAGGGCGCTCAAACAGAATTTCCGCGGGCTTCGGCGTTTCTGCGGCCGTGCTGGCGGCACTCAAACTGACGGCCGCTACTGCAACGACGCCGGCTTTACGGAATAAATGCTTGATCATCAGGGGCGATCCTCCAGATCGTCTAGGTATTTTTCCCGGCTATTTAGCGGGTGAAGGATCGCTTGAACAGAGATTGAAGTGAGTCTGCCAAAGACCTCGGCCGCGTGCCGATTTGCTTGATGGGCCGAAAGTCGCTGGAAGATGGCCAACTCTCAACTTAAAAGCCGGTAACCCTCGGCGTTTAACGAAGAAATTTACCGAAGGCGCGCGGACCGCCAACGACGGCGGCCTTACCGGTGACCTTGAGCGCTGCCGGATCGATGCGCAGCAGGACGTCCTCGCCCCAACAGGCGACATAGATGTTCTCCCCGGCCGCGTCCGCCTCGATGCCTTCTGCATGATCGCAACTGTTTATCCGTTTGACCGGCGCGAGCGACACCTCATCGAACACCGTGACAGTCCCGCCGTATTGGTCCGTGACAAAGCCTTTGCCTTGCGCCAGAGCGACTGCATATGGCCTGCGGCCGGTAGGGACGCTACCGATGACCTTCCGCCCGGCGATGTCGATCACCGTCACGTCATCGCTCTTCACGTTTGCAGCATATGCTCTTTTTCCATCGGCATCGATCGTAACCCCGAACGGCCGACGTCCAACCGGAATGGACACGACGACCTTGCGGCTCGCAATATCCACGACGGAAATTGCATCGCTATCGCGATCCGCCGAAATCAGCAGCTTGCCATCGGGCGTAACGGCGAGACCTGATGGCGATTGGCCGACCTTGACGGTTCCGCTCACCACGAACTTGTCGGTATCAATGATGATGATGTTATGCGTGTACCAGTCAGCGACGTAGACTTCCGCCCGCGTCGGATGAGCCGCGATACCAAGCGGCCCCCCATCGAGAAACAATCGCCGCTTCACGCTCCGCGCAACTGTGTCAACCTCGACAAGCTCTTTGCTGTCCGGCGCGGTGACGTAGGCCGATCGCTTATCGGGCGAAAGCGCGATGCCAGCGGGCTTTCCGGTAACGGTTATCCGCGCGCTCTCCGTCATTGTATCCAGATTGACGAAGGAAACGCTGTCGGACGACTGCTCGGTCACCACCGCTTCCTGCGCCAAAACAGGCGAGGCCTCCCCGTGCGATACGAGAAGGCCAAGCGCCAATATTACCCACATGAAACAGCGATGGGCGCGTAGCACTCAGTTTCCGCTTTCCACCTTTGTCTTGAGCCCGGCAAGGCCGGCCTTGTAGAGATCGGTTACGGCTTTGACAGCCACTTCGTCGGTCAGGTCCGGCGGCGGATCGTTCAGCATGTAGCCGCGATAAAACCCGCCCCACCAAGTCACGGTCGACTTGTTGTCGCCGTTTGCCTCGACGGTGATGTGCGAGGAGTAATCGTTGACCGGAAGAACCTTCACGTCGACCTTCGTGATTTCGTAGCCATACATGTGATCTTCGGCGCTATACCGATCGAGTTCCTCGTCGACCGTGCCGCCACTCTTCAGAGTTAAAGTGCGGGTGGCATTAACGTCGTTCCCGCCCTTGCCTTCGGTCTTCGCAACAATCGGCAGCCAGCTCATGTCCTGAAAGTTTCCGACAACCTTCCAAACCTTATCGACCGGCGCGTTGATCTCTATCGTCTCGGTCACTTTCTGGCGCGACGGGCCGTGAGCCCAAGCCGTGCCGGACAACGACAACGGCGCAAGACCGACGATCGCGGCGGCGATCACCAAGCGTTTCAGCATGCATTTCCTCCGGAGATTTCTGGGACGTGAACGATATCGGCAGTCAGCGTCGAGCGCCCGGACCTTATGCAGGTTGGGGACCAACGGAAAGACGGCAAAATGTGTCGCATTCGCTCCCGCCTTTCGCCGTGCTTGACCATGCCCGGCACGTTGTTTTACCTGCGCCGTCGTGCTTTGGTCGAATCCCGAGGGCCGCGAAGCCTGAGGGCCCATGAGGAGCAGGGTTTGGAATCCGAAAAGTCTAGGAATGGCGCGAACCATTACGAGAACGTACCCTGCCCGTTTTGCGGCATCCTGTGCGACGATCTCGAGATCGGGCCTTCCGGCGATGGACTGAAAGTCCTCAAGAATGGCTGCGTAAAATCCGTCGCCGGCTTTGAACGGCCCCTCATCGAGGCGAAGCCGCAAATTGACGGCAAGGACGTTTCGCTCGACGAAGCCGTCGCCGCCGCTGCCCGCCTCATCAATGAAAGCCGCTTGCCGATTTTCGGCGGTCTCGGCACCGACGTCGATGGCGTTCGCGCTGCGATTGCGCTCGCTGAAAA
>JBEVLH010000255.1:0-3417 GCA_040509255.1 Hyphomicrobium sp.
TGAGAAACATTCGAGTTGGCAAGCGCCACCTGCAGAACCGGACAGTCGGCGACCTCAAACGGCGAACCGTCGGCGCCATCCCGAGCCGCGAAGGCGGTTGCATTGATGATGACGTCGGGCCGCTCGCGACCAAGGACATCCTTCATCCACGCCGCCGCGTCCGCCGCCTTGAGGCTCGGCACGTACAATGCCGACGTCGCCATGCCGCGCTCTTCGAGAGCATCCGTCAACGCATCGACCGGCGCCACGTCACCGGCCAGCAGATGCGATCGATAGAAGACAACTGCCGCCTTGCCCCGCGCGTCAGCGATTGCACTCTCGCGGTAAACCCCGAAATTCGGAATTGGCCGCGCGGAAGGAATTTCACCCATGGCCCCGCGCGCGCCGATCATGGCCTGCAACGCGACGCGTGTGTTCTCAACCCCGCCCGCATCGAGCAATGCTTCAAGCCCTACGAGATCGTCTTGAGCCAGCGTCGAAAGCGCCGACAGCCGAACGTCCGGCCGGCCGTCTCCCGGCACCATCGCCAGCGCGATCCCAAGCTCCCGGCAGCGCCGTCCTAGCTGTTCGCCGCCATACCGCCAATAGTCGAGCCCGCCGAGCAGCCGAACCAGCACGGCCTTCGTACCCTTGAGTGTCGTATCCGCGAAAAGATCGACGGACATCGGATGCCGCAGTGCGTTGAGATTCGCGATCCGCAAGCTCGGCCGTTCGCCACTGAAGCCGCGAAAAGCCGCCGCTGCCATGGCGAGGTCGGAATCGGAGAACGACAGAAAAACAATGTCGGCAGGCGCGAGTCCAAGATCTTGAGGCACTGCGGCCTCGTCGAGATCACGACTCTCGCGAACGACGATGTGCATCAGCCGTTGCCCGTCAGCATCCGCGTGATGCCCTCGCGGTCGAGACCTTTCTGCCCGATCACGACAAGCTTGCCCACTCGCCGCTCGCCCGATTTCCAGGCCCGCTCGTAGCGCGTGTCGATCCGCTCGCCAACGCCCTGCAGCAAAAGCCGCATCGGCTTGCCGTCGATCGCCGCGAAACCCTTCACGCGAAGAACGTCATGTGTGTCGGCAATAGCCTTGGCGCGCGACGCAAGATCGGCTGGCGATGAAAGCTCCGGCACCTCGACCACGAACGTTTCGAAATCGTCGTGATCGTGCTCTGCCTCATTATCGTGGTGCGACGGGCGGGCAGCGAGATCGTCCTCCGCGGCAGCCGACAATCCCAGCAGCACGTTGGCCGGCACCCGGCCTTCGCGCGTCGCCACGATCTTGATGGCGCGCGGAACGCTGCTCCGGATCTCGTCGGAAATCGCCGCTGCCTCGTCGGCCGAAAGCAGATCCGTCTTGTTGAGCACGACGAGGTCGGCGCACAACAATTGATCCTCGTAAACCTCTTCAAGCGGGTTTTCGTGATCGACCGACGGATCGGCCTCCCGCTGGGCCGCGACTTTTGCTGGATCGTCGGCAAAACGTCCGGCACGAACGGCTGGTCCATCGACCACGGTCACGACGCCATCGACCGTCACGCGATTGCGGATATCCGGCCACTCGAACGCCTTGACCAGCGGCTTCGGCAAGGCAAGGCCGGACGTCTCGATGATGATGTGCTCCGGCGCCGGCTCGCGCGCCAGCAGCGCTTCGAGTGTCGGCACGAAGTCCTCGGCCACCGTGCAGCACAAGCAGCCATTCGTCAGTTCAATGATATTTTCTTCCGGACAATTCTCGATCCCGCAGGAGCGGAGGATCGATCCGTCGACGCCGACATCACCGAACTCGTTGACGATCAAAGCCAGTCGACGGCCTTCCGCATTCTCGATCGTATGACGAACGAGCGTGGTTTTGCCCGCTCCGAGAAACCCTGTGACGATGGTGACGGGCACCTTGCGCGCGCTCATCGGCCATGCTCCCGATAGAATGTCTGGAGATGCTGCGATAACGCGCATCGATGTGCGCCGATTGATCTGACGGTCATCTTAACCTTTCTCGCCCCACCGGCGATGGCTCGAAGTCTATGATGACGGCAGGTCTCCTGGCTCGCGGGTCCTGGCACCTGGCGACCTTCCCAAGCTTGCGCTCAGTGGCTCTTTCGCCTGTGCTCACCGCTTACAGTTGCGGGGGCAGCTGCGGAGTAAGTACCGCATTCCCTTTGAACCCTCTTGCGAGGGACCGTCGTCCCAATCGATAAGTGAGCCAACAACCTTCGTCAATCGCCATGCGAGCCTTGAGGGCCGCCGAAAGTCCAGCATGCCCCACTCAGGCCTTCCGCAATTGACCCTTGTCCTCGGCGGCGCGCGTTCCGGCAAGAGCGCTCA
The DNA here is from genome assembly GCA_040509255.1 of Hyphomicrobium sp. Lineage (GTDB taxonomy): Bacteria > Pseudomonadota > Alphaproteobacteria > Rhizobiales > Hyphomicrobiaceae > Hyphomicrobium_B. The sequence goes on from JBEVLH010000255.1 coordinate 2,315, forward strand.
CGCCGAGCAGCTTTTGACAGCCCTTCCCGGCCCTTGGGCCTACATCGCCACCGCCGAAGCGCACGACGACGAAATGCGGGAGCGCATCAAGCGTCACAAAAGCCGCCGCGGCGTCGGTTGGGCCGATCACGAAACGCCGATCGAGCTTGCCGACGCCTTGGCCAATCGTACCGCCGAGTTGCCGAGCCTTGTCGATTGCCTGACGCTCTGGTTGTCGAACCTCGTGCACGCCGGCCGTCCGATCGGGGAAGCGACCGACGAGCTCCTTGAAGCCGTGTCAAAGCGGATTGCGCCGTGCGTCATGGTGTCGAACGAGGTCGGCCTCGGCATCGTTCCCGATAATGCCCTCGCCCGCGCATTTCGCGACGAAGCCGGCCGCCTCAATCAGAAAATCGCCGCCGCAGCTGATAGGGTCGTCTTCGTTGCGGCCGGACTGCCGCTGACATTGAAAGGCTGAGCCGTGACCACTGATCCGACCGCGCACGACGCCGAACGCCATAAGGCCAAGATGGCGAAGCGCAAGGCCGTGCAGGATGCCGAGGTCGCGTCAAAGGCGATCGAGAAAGGCGTGCTTCTCGTGCACACCGGTCCCGGCAAGGGCAAGTCGACGGCCGCATTCGGCCTGGTGCTGCGCGCACTCGGGCACGGCTGGCGCGTCGGCGTCGTGCAATTCATCAAAGGCGCGTGGCAAACCGGCGAGCGTGATGCCCTTCAACGCTTCGGCGATCAAATCTCCTGGCACACCATGGGAGAAGGTTTCACCTGGGAAACCCAGGACAAAGCCCGCGACATTGCCGCCGCCACACGCGCCTGGGAAAAAGCCGAGGAGCTGATGGCGGATCCGTCCATCCGTCTGCTCATCCTCGACGAACTCAACATCGCACTGCGCTACGATTATCTGCCGCTCGATGAGGTCATCGCGACGTTGCGGGGCCGCCGGCCCGATTTGCACATCGTCGTCACCGGCCGTAACGCTAAGCCGGAATTGATCGCGCTCGCCGACGGCGTCACCGAAATGGCCGCCGTAAAACACCACTTTGCTGCGGGCATCAAGGCGCAGGAAGGCATCGAGTTCTAATGCCCGCGCGCGCGTTGATGTTCTC
>JBEVLH010000256.1:0-4303 GCA_040509255.1 Hyphomicrobium sp.
AGCAGAACCAGCGCCCTACCGACGCTGCCGCCCGCGAGCGGCGCAAGCTTTTCCCAGTCGTGAGCCTCCGGCACACCCTGCCCCGCGGCCGTCAGGGCCTGCGACACCGCGCGCTTCAGATCGCTGTCCGACAGCGGTGGCATCGTTATCACCCGGCATCGCGACCGGATCGTTGCCAGCAGGCGTCCGGGAGCGGACGTGATCAGCAGGAAAATCGTGCGGCCCGGTGGCTCCTCCAACGATTTGAGCAGGGCGTTGGCGGCATTCTGGTTGAGATCGTCCGCGCTGTCGACGATGACGACTCGCCGCCCTTCATCGCCGGAACTCAGCGACAGAAACCCTTTTAGCCTGCGAACTTCATCTACCGGGATGATCTGTGAGAAGCGTTTGTTCTTGGGATCGTAAGGACGCCGGATGACGAACAGCGCCGGATGCGAAAGTGCCCTCACCTGCCGGTCGGTGCGGGAATCTGGCTCGATCGCAAGACCCTGGCCAAACATGTCCCGCTCATCCGGCTGCGCCAGAGCCGCGCGCGCCACCTGATAGGCGAGCGTCGCCTTTCCGATTCCGGCCGCACCCGCGAGCAGCCAGGCATGATGCATCCGGCCGCTGGCAAGAGCTTCGGCAAAAGTGTCCTGCGCGGCTTCCTGGCCGTAGAGCGCCCGGGTCGCCCGCGGATGTGGAAAATCGTCGAGCCGATCCGCCTCAGGGAGCGCTTCAATCTCGGTCGTCGCTGGCGCGCGCGCCATCAATCGGCCTCGGCCAGAAGATGCGCGGAGACGGCCTGCCAGACCGCCGTCTCGACGCTCGACACCGGCAGATGAGCGTCGATCAATACGCAGCGTTTCGGTTCCTGCTCCGCGATCTCGAGAAACCCTTCGCGAAGCATTTCATGGGTTTCGATGCGCTCCGCATCATAGCGCGAGAGCGTGCCGCGCTGCTGCGCCCGCTCGATCCCTTCGCGCGGCGGCAGGTCGAGGATCAGCGTCAAGTCTGGATAGTCGGGCGCGACCGTGAAACGTTCGAGCTCCGCGATGAAAGCCCGCTCGATGCCATACAGCTTTCCCTGATAGACACGCGTCGAGTCGATGAAGCGATCCGAGATCACCCACGTTCCATCATCGAGCGCTGGGCGAATGATCGATGTCACGTGCTCCGCGCGAGCGGCCGCGAAGAGCAACAGCTCGGTCACGGGATCGTTCGGACGGTCCTTCATGATCAACGCGCGCACATCTTCGCCGACCGGCGTGCCACCGGGTTCGCGCGTGACGATGACCGAGATTCCGGCGCGTTCCAGCCGCACCGCCAAGCGTTTCGCCTGCGTCGATTTTCCGGCCGCCTCGCCGCCTTCGAAGGTGATGAATTTTCCGCGCTTCATGGCTCGCCTCTCTTGGGGCGGGCGTAATCTAGAGTGCCAGTCGGCGCAAGGCCATGAGCACAAGCGAATCCACGCCCTGGCGGACGATCCCGCCCTTTATGACGTCTTCCGTAGCATAGAGCGGCACTTCTGCCGACGCGCTCGAGGAGCTTGATATTTTGAGCGTCGCGACCTGGTCGCCTTTCTTTACCGGGGGCTTCAGCGGTGCCTTATAGACGATCTCGGCGGAAAGCTTTTGCCCAGCCGGGTACTTCGGCATCGTGAACATCACGTCGCCCTTGGCGGCGAGCGGCACATACCAGCTCTTTCCGCCCCAAACTCGTGCCTGTCCCACGACCTCGCCGTCATCGAAAAGCTTGACGGCGCTGAACGACTTGAAGCCCCAGTCCAGAAGCCGCGCTGACTCGCTCTTGCGGTCTTCCGCTTTCGTCAGGCCTGAAACGACAACGACCAACCGCTTGCCATCCTGCACGGCCGATCCGACAAGCCCGTAACCCGCCGCCGCAATATGCCCGGTCTTCAAGCCGTCCGCGCCGATGTTGAGGAACAGCAGCGGATTGCGATTGATGAACCGGTGCTTGCGATAGAGAAATTCCTTCTGTCCGAAGACCGGATAAAATTCGGGATACTCGTTGATGATGTGGCGCGCGAGAAGGGCAAGTTCCCGTGCGGTCATCAGTTGGTTCGGACTCGGCAGTCCCGTAGCGTTCGCGAACGTCGATTTTGCAAGACCTATGCGTCGAGCCTCTTCGTTCATCGAGCGTGCGAACGCAGCTTCCGTCCCAGCCAGACCTTCCGCGACGCACATGGCGGCATCATTGCCGGACTGAATGGCGATGCCCTGGATAAGCTCGTCGACCGTCGCTTTCGTGTTGACCGGCACCATCATCGCGGACGTTCCGGACGGCGCCCCGCCATTACGCCAGGCGTTGACGCTCATCGTGAATTCGTCGGTCTTCTTGATGCGGCCGTCTTTGATCGCCCGGAACAGCATCTCGAGTGTCATGAGCTTGCTCATGCTCGCGGGCGCGAAAAGCTCGTCGGGGTTGTGTTGGAAAAGGATGGCGCCACTACCAGCGTCCATCAGCACGGCGTGCGGAGCTTTGGTCGTGAACGTCGAGTCGGCGGCCGCAAGTTTTGAAACCGCCGCCGAAAGGCCGCCGATCACCGCGACGGCAAGCCAAATGTTTCTTTTCACCCACATCGCTTGAATCGCGCTCGCTGAATGTCGCCCAAAAGGCGACCCCACTGACCGACACGAAGTATCGGTCCCATACGCGACATGGTCAACGTTAGGTTAATGCACGCCGCCGGGCTGCGCTCAATCGGCAACGATCGCGGTATTGCCGACGCCATACGCTGCAATCCGCCCTTGTGCGCGCGACGCATCGTCTTGTGAAAACGGCCCGACCCGCACCCGATAGACCTGGGCGCCGTTCCCGGATTGTAGCGGCGCCACTTCGACCGGGCCGAGCGAGCCGAGTTCGCGCCGAAGCCGTTCGGCGTTCGAACGGTCGCGGAAGATGCCGACTTGCACATACGTCCGGCCCGCATACGCCGAACCCGAGACGGACGAAGTCGAATAAGAAGCGTTGGAATATGTGGCATCGCTGTCCGAGCGTTCGGGCTCATACGGTTGCCCGCCGCCGTCGGCCGTTGCCGGAGCAAACGGTTGTGGCTCGTCGACCGGTTCAGGTGCCGCCAAAGACATGCGGCCCTCGCCGAAATTCCCTTCTGCGATGCTTGCCGTCTGCGCGAGCGTGCGCGCCCTCCGAGCTGGGGCTGGCGGCGCAGGGACGGTTTTGCCGGCGAGCGCGGCGCGATATGCGTTCGGGTCCCACCGGTCCGATGCTTCGGCCGGGAGTGCAGACGCTCCATCGTCCGCTGACGCATAAGTGCGCGGCTGGGCCATCCGCGGTTCGCCAGGCTGCTGCCGGCGATCCTGCGACGCGAGGAATTGCCGCTCGCGACTGTCATCACCGTTGAGCGGCGCCAGGCCCGCGAAACGGACGCGGACCCGCGCCCGCCCCTTCGACACAAACTCGAGTTGCTTAGCCGCCGCATACGACATGTCGATCAGGCGATCGTTCACATACGGACCGCGGTCATTTACCCGCACGAGTACGGTCCGGCCGTTGTCGACGTTGGTCACATAGGCATAGCAGGGAAGCGGCAGCGTCGGATGCGCTGCCGTCATCGCGCGGGCATCGAACACCTCACCATTGGCGGTCCGGCGGCCGTGAAAATCTGCGCCATACCAAGAAGCTACGCCGTATTCGTCATAATTCGGATTATCACGCGGAACGTACCAGCGGCCGGCCACCTTGTATGGCGAACCGAGCTTGAAGCTGCCGCCGCCCTTGGGGACATCCCGAGACGCAACCCGCGGGCTGCTGCTGACGCCGTATTCGCTTTCGCTGAATGTCGATCGGGAAACGCCGGTCAGAGACTGCGGCGACGGATCGCTCGAGCAGGCTGTCATCATCGCAGCCGCGCTCGCAGCCAGCATCAGGCGGCAAGCCAACCGGCCGTAAAGGCCCCGTGCCATGTACGCAAACCCAATTCGATACGCTACGCCCGCCCAAGCGCACCCTCGCCGTGATGACACACGCAAAGGGTGGCCGAAGCTTGCCCGAATGGTGACAAAAGCTGCTTAGGATGAGGTTAAGGGACCGGCGGGACGTCCGCGCTTGAGGCTCGGGCGCGAACCGGCTAGGAGGAGCGATCTGGGCCCTGTGCGTCGCGAGCTCGTTTGCCGGGGTCTGCGCAGTCTAGTCTTGGAGGGGTGGCCGAGTGGTTTAAGGCACCGGTCTTGAAAACCGGCGTGGGCGCAAGTCCACCGTGGGTTCGAATCCCACCCCCTCCGCCAGCTTGGTTCGCATGGACGTCGACCGTGAGTGCCGCGCGTTACTCTTGAGCATCATA
>JBEVLH010000257.1:0-5630 GCA_040509255.1 Hyphomicrobium sp.
TGAGGCGAGGACGACAGGAAACTTGCCGAGGTTACCCCGCACGACCGCCATGTCGCGGCCCTGATAATGGACGCGGTCATCCTGCTTGAAACCTTGATCATGCTCTTCGTCGACGACGATGAGGCCGAGCTGACAGAACGGCAGGAACAGCGCAGAGCGCGCGCCGACGACACAGCGCACGTCGCCGCGCGCCACGCCTTTCCAGATGCGGCCGCGTTCGGCGGCGCTCAAGGCCGAGTGCCATTCGACCGGACGGACGCCGAACCGGTGCTGGAAACGATCGAGGAACTGGCTAGTGAGCGCGATTTCGGGAAGCAAAATGAGGGCCTGATGACCGGCCTCGAGCGAGCGGGCGACAGCCTCGAAGTAAACTTCGGTCTTGCCGGAACCGGTGACGCCATCGAGCAACGTGACGGAGAAGTTATCGGCGTCGACAGCGCTTCTGAGCGAGTCGACGGCACGGGCCTGATCGTCGGTGAAGCTCGCGGTTGCGTGCTGCGGGTTCGGGCGCGGAAAGACGCGCTCGGGAATTGCTACCTCGACGAGCATGCCGGCTGCGGCCAGGCCGTCGATCACACCCGTCGAACAATTGGCGAGATGGGCTAGATCGGACTTGGCGCGCACGAGGCCGTCGGCCGCAAGTTCGAGTACGCGGGCGCGTGCGGGCGTCATCTTAGGCGGCGGCTTGGCGCCCTCCACGAGCGCGACGCCGAAGCGATGCTTTGGCGGCTCGAAGGCGGCATCCGCGCTCATCATCATGCGGACGACCATGCCGAGCGGAGCGAGAGTATAGCGCGCGACCCATTCGGCGAATCGCATCGAAATTTCCGGCAGCGACGGAGCGTCGATGCGGCTGGTCAGGGTCTTCAATTTCTTGGGATCGACCGGCTTGCCGTCGCCGCGCGGACCGTCCCACACGATGCCGATGCGGGTCTGCGGGCCAAACGGGACGAGCACGAATGAGCCGGGGCTCGCTTCAACGCCGTCCGGCACCAGATAATCATAAGTCTGGTCGAGCGCGACCGGCATCAGCACAGGCACGCTGCGAGCGGCAGAGGCGCCGCCGTTACCCAGAATTTCAAGCAGGCTATCCAAAGGGGCGTTCAACGGACTAGAAGCTTCCTCCGAGAATCGGTCGTGGTAGGTTTGCCCCGGAGTTGCGGCGCACCAAAGGCAGATTCGCAAGACTTAAGGGACGTGGGGAGGAGAAAGAAATGAAATTCTTCGTCGATACCGCCGACGTGGCCGAGATCAAGGAGTTGGCGGCGACGGGCCTGCTTGACGGCGTGACGACGAATCCGACCCTAGTGGCGAAGGCCGGCCGCGACTTCAAGGAGATCGTGCAGGAGATTTGCGCGGTGGTGCCTGGGCCTGTTTCAGCGGAAGTCGCTGCGACCGACTATGCGGGCATGATGCAGGAAGCGGAGGTTCTGCGGAAGATCGCAAAGAACGTGACGGTCAAGGTGCCGCTGACGCTCGATGGTCTCAAGGCCTGCAAGGCGCTGACCAGCGAGGGGACGATGGTCAACGTCACGCTTTGCTTCTCGGCAAATCAGGCGCTGCTGGCAGCGAAGGCCGGCGCGACGTTCGTGTCGCCTTTCATCGGCCGGCTCGACGATATCGGATTGAACGGCATGGACGTCATTCGCGAAATCCGCACCATCTACGACAATTATCCGGATCTCTCGACGGACATTCTTGCGGCCTCCATCCGCACCGTGAACCACGTCAAGGAAGCGGCTATGATCGGCGCCGACGTCGCGACCGTTCCGCCGGGGATCCTCAGGGCACTGGTGAAGCATCCGCTGACGGACGCCGGGCTGACCGCATTCGTCAACGACTGGAAGAAGACCGGCCAGAAGATCGTGTGAGGCAGACACTCCAACGTGCGCGCCAAGGCTCTATCCTCCGACCTGATCGCGCGCTTTGCCGGCATTGTCGGCGACGCGAATGCGCTGACGCGCGAAGCAGACCAAGCCGCTTATCTGCATGAGTGGCGTGATCGCTATACCGGGAAGACGCCGGTGGTTTTGCGCCCGGGTTCGACGGAGGAAGTTTCGCGCATCCTTGCGATGGCGCACGACGAGGATGTCGGCATCGTGCCGCAAGGCGGCAATACGGGCCTCGTCGGCGGGCAAATCCCGTCAGGTGAGGGCGACGAAATCGTGCTGTCACTCACGCGCCTCAAGAAAATTCGGAGCGTCGATGGGGCGGGCGGCACGATCATCGTCGAAGCGGGCGTGACGTTGGCCGAAACGCAGGCGGCCGCGAAAGCTGCGGGACGCCTGTTCCCGTTGAGCCTCGCATCGGAGGGAAGCGCGCAGATCGGCGGCGCACTTGCGACGAACGCGGGCGGCTCAGCCGTTCTGGCCTACGGCAACGCGCGCAGCCTGACGCTCGGGATCGAAGCCGTGCTCGCCGACGGGCGCGTATGGCATGGTCTGAGGGGCCTCAAGAAGGACAACACCGGATACGATCTGCGCGATCTTCTGATCGGATCGGAAGGGACGCTCGGCGTCATCACGGCTGCATGCCTCAAGATTTTCCCGATGCCGGCCGAACGCGAGACGGCAATCGTCGCATTCGAGACGCCGGCCGCCGCGCTCAAGCTTTTTCGGCTGGCGGAAGCGGACGCCGGACAATCGCTGACGGCGTTCGAATTCTGGGCGCTGCGGGCGCAGGAGTTCGCGCTCGCCTACATGCCGAACCTGCGCGACCCTTTTACGGACGCGTTTCCGTTCTACGCACTGATCGAGATTTCGCACGGCGGCACAGGCGCGAGGATCGCCAACACGATCGAGCCGCTGCTAGCTGCCGCGCATAAACAAGGTCGCATTCTCGATGCAGCGATTGCGCGGTCGATGCGGCAGGCGGAAGATTTCTGGCGGCTTCGGGACGCTTTTTCCGAAGCGCAAAAAGGCGCGGGCGGCAGCATCAAGCACGACATCTCGGTGCCGGTCGCGCGCATCCCGGAATTCATGACGCGGGCGGCGACGGTGGTCGAAAGCGTTTGTCCGGGGGCGCGACCGGTGCCGTTCGGCCATTTCGGCGACGGCAATCTGCATTACAACGTCAGCCAACCCGAGAGCATGGACCGGGCGGCGTATCTGGCGCTGTGGGAGCCGATGTCGAACGCCATTTTCGAACTCGTGACGGAGCTTGGCGGCTCGATTTCGGCGGAGCACGGCATCGGGCAAATGAAGCGCGACGTGCTCAAGCGCTACAAGTCCGAGGTCGAGCTCGACATGATGCGCGCGATTAAAAAAGCGCTCGATCCGAAGGGCATCTTGAATCCCGGCAAAGTGCTGTGAGAAGCCGTTAACGCGTTGTTAACCGAACGCGGAAAGGGTCGAGGCTTCTCATGGTGGGGCCGGTGGGACAATCGCTCGACGAGATATTGACGGCGGACGCCGAGTTGCCACTCGGTGACGATCTCAAGCGCATCGTCGAGGGTTGGCTCGAACACCTCGTCGTCGAGCGCGGCCAAAGCAACGCGACCCGCGACGCCTATGAACGCGACGCACGCCAGTTCCTCGGCTTCCTCAAGGCGCATCTCGGCCATCCGCCATGCGTGCAAGATCTCGAGCGGATGGACGTGAAGACCGTTCGGGCTTTTCTCGCAAGCCGACGAAAGGCCGGGGTGACGTCGCGGTCGCTGGCGCGATCGCTATCGGCTTTGCGGACATTCTTTCGCTGGCTCGAACGCGAAGATGCCTTGAAGAATCGGGCCGTTTTGCAGGTAACCGCGCCGAAAATTCCGCATTCCATTCCCAAGCCGCTGACGGTCGAAGGCGCGGCTGCCGTGATGGAACGCGGCGCGAGCGAGGGCGCGGACTGGATCGCGGCGCGCGATACGGCGGTGCTGCTGCTGCTCTACGGCGCGGGACTTCGCATCAGCGAGGCTTTGAGCCTAACGCCCAATAGCGCGCCCATTCACGGCCGCGATATCATGCACATCAAGGGCAAAGGCGGGAAAGAACGGCTGGTCCCGACGCTGGCCGTTGTTTCCGATGCGATTACGGCCTACATGCGCCTTTGCCCCTACCCCCTCGAAGCGGATCAACCCCTCTTTCGCGGCGCTCGGGGCGGGCCGCTGTCGCCGCGGCTCATCCAGCTGGCGATGGAGCGGATGCGCCTCGAACTTGGCTTGCCGGAAACCGCGACGCCGCATGCGCTGCGCCATTCGTTCGCGACGCATTTGCTTTCGGCGGGCGCGGATTTACGACAAATTCAGGAGCTTTTGGGTCACGCCTCGCTCTCGACAACGCAAGTCTATACCGAGGTGGACCGCGAGCGGCTGCTGGCCGTCTACGATCAAGCCCATCCGAGAGCAGCGCGGCGGCCGTAACCTCGATCTCTTCGTTCACGAGTAACCCATGACGTCAACGCGCCCGCCAACCCTTCCACACCTGCTCCGTGTAGTGACGTTTTTGGCCGTGCTCCAATCGAGCGCGGCTTTGGCCGACGATGTGCTTGCACGTTGTCAGGGCACCGACATGCTGACGGAGATGAAGACGTCGGCTCCCGACGCCTACAAAAAGGTGATGGAGGAAAGCAGCGCGCTTCCCAATACCGAGGCCGTGCTGTGGAAAATCGAAAAGCCGGGTGTCGCCGTCTCTTATCTTTTCGGAACGATGCATCTCAGCGATCCACGTGTCGCGACGTTGTCGCCGGCGGTGAAGGACGACATCGCGCAGTCGAAGACAGTCGCGCTGGAAGTCGCGGATCTTTCCGACAAGGCGGTCGCGGCCGCCATGGCCAAAGCGGCGACGCTGATCGTCTACACCAACGGGCAGTCACTCAAAAACGCGCTCACCGACGAAGAATACAAACAGACGCAGCAGGTGGTGCAGAAATCCGGCATGCCGGGAGAACTTGCGGCGGCAATGAAGCCGTGGCTCGTCAGCATGCTGCTCGCGACGTCGGATTGCGAACGCAAGCAGCTGGCGTCCGGCAAGACCGTGCTCGACCTGCAGGTGGCCGCCGAAGCGCAGAAGCGCGGCATTCCAATCAAGGGCCTCGAGACGATCGAAGATCAGTTGAGCGCGCTCGCGGCGGTGCCCGACGATCAGCAGATCGCGATGCTGAAAGTCGGACTCAAGTTCATCGACCGCGCCGACGACATGACCGAAACGCTGGTGCAGATGTACGCCAAGCGGCAGCTCGGAGCCGCGATGCCGTTCCAGCTGGCGCTGGCGGCGCAGACCGGAACGTCGGCGTCGGCGTTCGACGGTTTCAAGCAAACGCTGCTCATCGACCGAAACGCCAAGATGCGCGACGCTGCGTTGCCGCTTCTGAACGCGGGAGGCGCTTTCATCGCGGTCGGGGCTTTGCATCTTTCGGGGCCGACAGGACTCGTCGCTTTGCTGAGGCAGTCGGGCTTCACCGTGACGGCGGTGGAGTAGGGCGGCGGGAGCACCCCCTCATCCCAGCCCTCTTCCCAGAAACGGCGCATGCTCCGCCCGCCGCCGCACCGAGTGCAGTCGGTCGAGGGAAAATAAAGCGAAGGGGCAGATCGGCGACGCCTCGCGGTTTTCTATTTGTGTTTCGGGATGCAGCCTTCGCCGATCCGCGACGCGCAACGGAGGTGGGCCCCCATTTCGAACCGTCGACACCGCCATCCACCCGCG
>JBEVLH010000258.1:0-8442 GCA_040509255.1 Hyphomicrobium sp.
GCGCTTCGGAAAAGTTTGGCGTCGGGCGACAGATCCAGCGAGCGCGACAACACGATGCGCACGGGTGAACGGTCGAGCAGGCCCGGCAGGCGGCAGGTCAGTTCGGGATCGTCGTCGCGGACGGTGGCGCTCCCGACGAGAATGGCGTCGAATTCCTTGCGCAAAAGCATGCCGTGAAGGCGCGCAGGCTCACCTGTAACCCAAACCGGCGCCGAGCCGGAGCCGCGCGCGATTTCGCCATGCGCGTCGAGCGCGAGCTTCAATGTTACCAGGGGGCGGCGCTCGGTGATGCGGACGATGTGACCGCGCGTGATCCATCGGGCCTGGGCCGCGCCGATTCCGCGATCGACGACGACTCCTGATTGGCGCAGGCGATCGAGGCCGCGACCGGCGACGCGCGGATCGGGGTCCTCGATGGCGACGACGGCGCGCCTCAGTCCGGCGGCCAGGATGGCGTCGGCGCAGGGCGCGGTCCGGCCGTGATGCGAGCACGGCTCGAGCGTGACGTAGATGGTGGCGCCGCGCGCGCGATCTCCGGCAATGGCGATGGCTTGCGTTTCGGCATGCGGACGGCCGCCGCGCGCCGTCGTTGCGCGCGCGATGATTTCCTGCGTCGCTTCATCTGCAATGACGGCGCCGACGGCTGGATTGGGCGCGGTTTCGCCCAGACCGCGCTCGGCCATGCGGAGTGCGATCGCCATCATCTCGGCGTCAAACGCAGAACTCGTGATCCGCGACATACGGCTTAGTGCTTTTTCTCGCTCGCAATCTCATCGAGAACCGCCGAACCGAACCGCTCGTTGAGATCCAACGGATCGGGCGTATCGCTCGCAAGCTCGCGGAGCACGGAATGGAAGTCCGCGGCGTCGCGGAAATCGCGATAGACGGACGCGAAGCGTACATAGGCGACGGGATCGAGTTCGCGCAAGGCCGCCATGACGAGCTCGCCGATTTCGGCCGACGTAATCTCGGTTTCGCCGGAGCTTTCAAGCTGACGGACGAGGCCGGACACCAAGCGGTCGATCCGCTCGGGCTCGATCGGGCGCTTGCGCATGGCGACGGAGATCGATTTCGACAGCTTGTCGCGATCGAACAGGACCTTGCGGCCGGATCGCTTGACGACCGTCAACTCACGGAGTTGCACGCGCTCGAACGTCGTGAAGCGGCCGCCGCAATCGGAGCAGATGCGCCGTCGCCGAATCGCCGAGTTCTCATCCGACGGCCGGCTGTCTTTGACCTGGCTATCCTCGCTCCCGCAAAACGGACAGCGCATCTTCAATTCCTCCTAATCGCCTGCCGCCACATGCTGGGGCGGCGCTGCCGCGGTGTTTCCGGCGGGACAGACTTCCTCTTAACCACAAGCCAGATTCCGCCCGCGACACACATTAGCCCAGATGGGGCGGGGTCAGGTTTTCAACAGTGAGAGGCCGGATATGAGAACTTTTCTGACGTTCGTCATTGCCGCATTCATAACTTTTCTAGCGGCTTACAACATTTTTGCCGCCTCGGCCGACACCCAGGGTGGAGGGCGGACCTCCGCTTGGGCTGAAATCACGGGAATGGGCGACCAATAACGCAAAAGAAAAGAGCGCCGGAATGATCCGGCGCTCTCGATCGGTTCAACACAATGCCCGGCTCAAGCGTAGATCGGGAAGCGATCCGTCAGCGCCGTCGTCTTGGCCTTGACTGCCGCTTCGACGGCGGCGTTGCCCTCTTCGCCATTCTTGGCCAGACCATCGAGAACTTCGGTGATCAGACGGCCGATCTCCTGGAACTCGGCGACGCCGAAGCCGCGCGTGGTGCCGGCGGGCGAACCCAGACGGATACCCGACGTCACCATCGGCTTTTCCGGATCGAAGGGGATGCCGTTCTTGTTGCAGGTGATGTGGGCACGGCCCAACGACTTCTCGGCTTTGGTGCCGGTGAGCTTCTTCGGACGGAGGTCGACAAGGATGAGATGCGTGTCGGTGCCGCCCGAGACGAGCGCGAAACCGTTCTGCACCATCACCTCACCGAGCGCCTTGGCATTGTCGATGACGTTCTTGATGTAGACCTTGTAGTCGGGACGCAGCGCTTCGCCGAAAGCGACCGCCTTGGCGGCGATGACGTGCATCAGCGGGCCACCCTGGATGCCGGGGAAGATCGCCGAATTGACCTTCTTGGCGATGTCTTCGTCGTTGGTCAGGATCATGCCGCCACGCGGACCGCGCAGCGTTTTGTGCGTCGTCGTGGTGACGACGTGGGCGTGCGGGAACGGGCTCGGGATCAGACCAGCGGCAACGAGGCCGGCGAAGTGCGCCATGTCGACGAGGAACGTCGCGCCGACTTCATCTGCGATGGCGCGGAATGCCGCGAAGTCGATCTTGCGCGGATAGGCCGAGCCGCCAGCGATGATGATGCGCGGCTTGTGTTCGTGAGCGAGCTTCTTCACTTCCTCGAGATCGATGAGGTGCGTATCCGGCTTCACCATGTAGTGGACGGCGTTGAACCACTTGCCCGACTGGTTGACGGAGGCGCCGTGCGTCAAGTGTCCGCCGGCTGCCAGCGACAAGCCGAGGATCGTATCGCCGGGCTTGGCAAGCGCGTTGAAGACGCCCTGGTTGGCTTGAGAGCCGGAGTTCGGCTGCACGTTGGCGAAGCCGCAGTTGAAGAGCTTCTTGGCGCGGTCGATCGCGAGTTCTTCGGCGATGTCGACGAACTGGCAGCCACCGTAGTAGCGCTTGCCGGGATAGCCTTCGGCGTACTTGTTCGTCAGGACGGAGCCGGCGGCGTCGAGGACGGCCTGCGACACGATATTTTCGGAGGCGATGAGCTCGATCTCGTGCTGCTGGCGTCCGAATTCCTTCTGGATGGCGCTGAAGACTTCAGGGTCGGTTTCCGAAAGATGCGCTTTGAAGAAGCGCGACGTCTGCGAAGATGCTGCGGCGGCCGGTGCAGTCGACATGAGCTTTCCTCTGATTTTGGAATGTTTTTGTAGCGCTGGCTGGGACCCTAAAGTCAAGTCCGGCCGGACGCGGGTTGAACCATAGTATGGGCATACGCGCTAGCGCTCAACACCCGGAATCCCCGCGTGATATGGGCGCGGGATAGCGTTTTTGGCTCAACGGGCAGGCCGTCCCTACTCCGGCCCCCTGCCCTACTCCGCCGCTTCCGCAAGGCTCGCCATCAGCGCCAGCGGGCACTGAGACCAAAGCTCGCTCAATGCATTGACGAGATGGTCCATGTCGGCGTCGGTATGTTGCGGTGACGGCGTCAGGCGAAGGCGCTCGGTATTGCGGGGCACCGTCGGGTAGTTGATCGGCTGAACGTAGATCCCGTAACGGTCGAGCAGAACGTCGGTGAGTGCCTTGCAGCGGACCGGATCGGCGACGAGAACCGGCACGATATGGCTCGGACCTGCAATGACGGGCAGATCGGCGGCGGCGAGCTTGCGCTTCAGCGTGCGGGCGCGCTCCTGATGCTGCTCGCGCTCGACGCTGCTCGTTTTCAGATGGCGGATGGAAGCGAGTGCGCCTGCGGCAATCGCGGGCGCCAGCGAGGTCGTGAAGATGAAGCCGGGCGCGTAGGAGCGGATGGCGTCGATCAGTGTTTTCGAGGCCGCCACGTAGCCGCCCATGACGCCAAAGCCCTTAGCGAGGGTGCCATTGATGATGTCGACGCGATCCATCACGCCGTCGCGCTCGGCGACGCCGCCACCGCGCCGGCCGTAAAGGCCAACGGCGTGGACTTCGTCGAGATAGGTCAGCGCGTTGTACTTCTTGGCGAGGTCGCAGATCGCTCCGATGGGCGCGACGTGGCCGTCCATCGAGTACACGCTCTCGAACGCGATGATCTTGGGCGTGTCGCGGGGGACGGACTTCAATTTCGCTTCGAGGTCGGCGAGGTCGTTGTGAAGGAAAATCTGCTTCGCGCCGCGGCCGTTGCGGATGCCGGCGATCATCGAGGCATGGTTTTTCTCATCGGAGAAAATGGTGCAGCCGGGAAAGAGGTTTGCCAGCGTCGAGAGAGCAGCTTCGTTGGCAACGAAGGCCGAGGTGAAGACGAGCGCCGATTCCTTGCCATGCAGGTCGGCGAGTTCGTTCTCGAGTTCAACGTGATAATGCGTGGTGCCGGCGATGTTGCGCGTTCCGCCGGAGCCGGCGCCCACGAGATCGATGGCTTCGTGCATGGCGGCGAGCACTTTGGGGTGCTGGCCCATGCCGAGATAGTCGTTGGAGCACCAGACGGTAATCGGCTTGGCCGCTTGACCCTTGATCACATCGGCTTTGGGAAACGCGCCCCGGTGGCGCTTGACGTCGGCGAAAACCCGATAGCGGCCCTCGTTCTTGACGACATTGAGGGCGTCCGAGAGCTTCTGCTCGTAATTCATCTTCTGGTTTCCGCTCCCAAAAGCACGGCGTTCATTATTTTGGAGCCTTTATGGACCGAGAGTTCCGGGTCGTAAAGCACCAGTGCCGTTTCGTCGCGCAGATGAATGAAATTTTCGTCAGGTTCAAGACCATTCTTTGGCGACCAGACCACAATCGGTTATTCGCAAATCCGCGCAAAGCCGACAATCGGCCGTGGGGCGCGCCAAAGCATACTTAGGTATGCAGGGCCGATCAAATTCAGTAAGCGGCCGCAACTTCGCCGACGCCGTCCTTTTGGTAGATGTCGCGGCGGAATTGGATAATGCCATCGGCGGTCGCCCAGGCGCTGATATAGACGAAGAGCAGCTGGACGGGCTTTTTCAACCGGACGTCGAGCGAGCGGCCGCTCTCCTTCATTTGCGCGATTCGATCGGCGTCCCAGCCGTTTTGTCCGGCAAGCAACCAGGTCGCCAAATTCTCGATGTTGTGGACGCGGATGCAGCCGGAGCTTTCGGAGCGGAAATTCCGCCCGAAAATCCGGTCCGACGGCGTGTCGTGCATGTAGACCGAGTGGGCGCTGTTGAAATTGATCTTGAGGAAGCCGAGCGGGTTCTCCTTGCCGGGCTTCTGGCTGTAGCGATAGGTGCCGGGCGTGACCTTATCCCAGTTGATCGTCAGCGGATCGACCTTGCGGCCGGTGCCGTCGTAGGCATCGATGCCGAATTTCAAAAGGACGTTTTGGCCCTTCTTCTGCATCTGTTGGCCGCGCGGGATAAGGTCTTCGGAGATCACGGTCGGCGGCAGGCGCCAGGTCGGATTGAAGCTCAAATCCGTAATCGGGGTGTGAAGCAGTGGCGTCGGGCGGTCGGACTTGCCGACGACACCGGCGTAACGGGCGACGATCTGGCCGTTCAGGACGGCTTCGATCTGGGCCGCCGGAATATTGACGACGACATATTTCGCAGGAGCCGTTGGGACGGCCTCTTGCAGGCGCGTAAGATTGACCTTCAACTGCTTCAAGCGCACGTCGGCGGGCACGTTCAGCGCCGCGATGGTGCGTCTGTCGGCAATGCCGGTCGGGGTCAGTCCGTTGGCGGCCTGGAACCGCTTCAGCGCCTTGTCGACCTCGGCGTCGAAGTATGTCGAGGTTGTATTGCCGCCCGAGAGTTCGCGAGATGCTGCGAGACGGGCGCGGAGGAGCGCGACGTTCGGGTCGTTCGTGCCGAACTGCAGCAGGCTATCGCGCGGCGTCTTGTTGGGCGGCACGGGAAGCTGAGGCCAGCCGCCACGGCTGACGATCATGAGATATTCGCGGACCGCCATCTTGGTGGCTTCGATGTTGGCCTTGGAAAGCGTCGCGAAGCCCTTTGGAGGGTTGGCCTCCCATTCGCGAACGAAATCCGGGTCGGCGGGGTTGGTCGAAAGCGAAGAACCGGGCGTGTCGTTGCCGGAGGGCCCGAAATTGATCCAGCCGAAATTCTGCGCGACGGCATCGCCGGGGCCAGTCCATCCCATGGGAAAGGCAACGGCCAGCACGGCTGCCAGCGCCACGACCGCAAGCGGCCGCGCTCTCAAGCGGCCCATCTCACGGGAGATGAAAATTCCCCCCAGCACGTCGATTCCCTCCCGACTGCTCGCCATTCTGCGCTTTGTGTTGGGTGTAGTCTAACCGAATTGACCGGAACGAAAAAGGACCGCCCAACTTTCGCGGGGCAGTCCTTCATGCTGCGGGACAACAGCACGGCAAACAGGCGGGTCGGGCCTTAATTACAGGCGATAGCGGATCTGATCCGACCAGAAGCGCTCGAGGCGAACGAGGGCCGTGTTCAGGCTCTTGACGTCGTCGCTTGAGACTTCGCCGACAGTCTGAACGGAGCCCAACTGGCGAAGATAAAGCTTGCTGACGACGTCACGGGCTTCGAGGCCCTTGTCGGTCAGGCTGACACGCACCGAGCGGCGATCGGTATCGGAGCGCTTGTAGTGGATGTAGCCCATATCGACGAGCTTCTTCAAATTGTAGGAGACGTTCGAGCCGAGGTAGTAACCGCGCGTCTTCAACTCGCCCGCGGTGAGTTCGCTCTCGCCGATGTTGTAGAGAAGCAAAGCCTGAACGCTATTGAGCTCGGCGCCGCCGCGACGATCGAACTCGTCCTTGATGACATCGAGCAGAAGTCTGTGCAGACGTTCGATCAGTCGAAGGGCCTGAAGATATTCGCCGCGAAAACCTTCTTCCTGGACTGGCGCGCGGTGGCGCGCCACTTCAATCGCTAAACTCATTACCCTGCCTCACATGTTTGACGCCGCCCGGTTTGCCCCGGGTTTTGACAAATAGATAACGCAGAGGCCTGAATTTCGGCTAAATAGATATAGTAAAAGAATAGTACCCCACGTGGTTTCGAATGGTTTTTTAACCAGCGCTCCACAAGACTTCGATCATGGTGATATTTGTCTTAATGCAATAACGGCAATTGTCGCGACTTTATAAGAAGCATTAAACGCGCGCGGCCTGCATTTCGGTTCTGCTCGGCAACTCGAGATCGCCATCGGGAAGCGGAGCAAAAAAGCTTTCTATCACATCAGTGTCGATATCTTCGATCCGCTGCGTGCTCCACGATGGCTTGCCGTCCTTGTCGCGCAACAGCGCGCGGACGCCCTCATGAAAATCGTGACTTTCAAGGCAGCGAACCGCGAGGCGATAATCTTCGATCAGCGTCTCGCGAATATCCAAGCGAATCGCGGCCTGGATATGGCGCAGGGTAATTGCGAGAGATATCGGCGAGCAGCTTTTGAGACTCGCGAGCGTGCGCGCGGCCCATTCCGAGCCTTTGGCTTCCCCTTTGGCGAGCGAGCGAAAAATTGCTTCCAGCGTCGGTTCGGAAAAATGCTCGAGGATATGACCTCGCTCTTTCTGGAGATCGCCGGGCGCCTGGATTTCATTCAGGCCATCGAGCATCGGGTCGACGGGCTGGGCGTCAGTCAAACGAGAGAGAATATCGTCAAAGTGGACGGAGGCGATGCAATGCGTGACAAAGCCGAGCCATTGCGCGTCGGCGCGGCCGATCGAGCGACCCGTCAAACCGAGATAGAGACCGAGGGGCCAAGGCATCTTTGCAAGCACGCGCGCGATGCCGACATCGGGAAACAGGCCGATCTTGGTTTCGGGCATTGCCCATTTGAAATTATCTCCGGCGATGCGATGCGTGTTGTACGCCGTTAGGCCTGCACCCGAGCCCATGCAGATGCCGTCGATGAAGGAGACGGTGGGTTTTGAAAAGCACTCCTGCAGCCAGTTCAGAGAATATTCGTCGCGCAGAAACCGCTTCGCCGCCGCCATATCGCTTTTCGCGGTTGCGGAAAGCACCACCACGTCGCCGCCGGCGCAGAACACCTTCGGGGTGCTCGACATGAGCGCAACAATATAAATGTCTGGATTTTTCGCGACGCGGGGAATGGCGGCACTCAGCGCAAGGCACATCTCGTTGTCGAGGGCGTTGAGCGAACGCGGACGATCAAGCGTGAACCTTTGCAACGCCTGCGTCTGGGCCGCAGCGACCTTGGGAGGCTGCGCGGGGACGACCCTTTCGAGTTCTGGACTGTGCTCGTTCACTGCAACCTTAGCCGTCTGCGATTCCATTTCATGATGCTATGCCTCGTTTTCGTGGAGGCCGCTAGATTTTGCGGCGATTGATCGCAAATTGGCTGCACCCGCTCTCTCACGACGTATGTAGCAAGAATGACCACCCCCATTGAGTGGCTTGGACTTAATAGCCGAACTCTGCAATTATTCGCCAAGCGCGGAAGCGCCTTCCTGTGGAGCACGGCTCCAAAGGGTTGGGGTGGCGGGGATCGCAGGGGCTCTACAGATACGATGACGGCGTCACGCGGCGATAGCATTCCTGGCAGTCGCAAATTGCCCAAAACCATTCCTGCCACGGCGATGGCGGTGATCGCATTGGCGATCTGCGTGTTTCCAGGACCGCACGCCGACGCAAAGCAGAAAAAGCACCACAATCCCGAGACGAATATGGCTCAGCCAAATGCCGCTGCGCCCGCGGCGGCAACCCCCGAGCCAGGCAAGACGCCGTCGACGTCC
>JBEVLH010000259.1:0-2772 GCA_040509255.1 Hyphomicrobium sp.
GATCCAGTAGGAGGAGCGAATCGCAGCAATGTCGACACAAAGAAACTACGGCGCGACGCAATAACTGCGGCGCGCCGATTTTAATGTCGGATCAATGTGGAGGAACGTCTATGCGAACATGGGCTTAGAAGACCTGAGCACAGTCGCAGAGGTTTCTTTCTCGCGATCGCGTCGCGCCGATGTGCGAATGATCGCCTGTGCGGATCATGAGCGGCGCAGCGTCAGGCCTGCAACACCGGCTGAGATATTGAGGCCGGTCTGGCCTTCGACGCTGACGGGCTGAAGAACGACGGACTGGTTGGAGCCGCCGAGCAAGGCGTTGGCATTGGCCCCGACGCCGACCGCTACGCCGGCCGTGACACCACCGTACGAGCCTTCGAGAGCTTCGCTCGGCAGATCTGTCGTGGATCCGAGAACGGTCCAGATGAGCGTGCTGGCACCCGTAAAGCCGATGTCGACACCGACCTTGGTGATGGTGGCTCGGTAATGGAATGTGCGGCCGCTGATCGCCGTCTGGAATTTGCAATTCATGGACTCTTTCGAGCCGAAGATCAGGCCGACGCCACCGTGGCCGTAGCAGGTCAGCGTACCGACCGCGATCTTTGGGGTGTCCGCCTGAGTCGGCGAAACCATCCCGAGAGCGGCGGCGCACAGGGCCGCGCTGCCGGCAAGCAGGCGCGAGCGGATGGGCGAAAGGGTCATAGGCGTTCTCCTGACATCATTCTGCGGCGCGCAGCCGTCATGGCCGGAGCGTCGAACGATAAAAACTCAGCACATTCGGATATTTCAAGCGGAGCGTGGAAGTGAAAGGTAACTCTGCAAAGCGACGCTTACGTGGCGGTGTGTGGGGTCGTCTACACCGCTGGGAAGTAGGGTTAAATTGATGCCGGTCAACCGGCCTGGATGTCGATTGGCGGTGTGATGTGCAACCTAAGTTTTCCGCGACGCGGGTTCACGGATTGTCGCCCCGGTCGAGCAGCTCCTTGGTCCGCTCGGCGGTCTTGCGGGTGAGGCAGCCGAGGACTGCAGCCGTCGTGCCAGTGCCGCCGGACCATTCCTGCGCCACGAGGTCTTTGCATTCGGCATCGCGATAAGCGAGCCATGCGCGCTGGGCGTTTCGGAAGGCGTCCTCATAGCTTTTGGCATCATAGGGTTTTTCGCCGCCGCGTTTGCGTACGTCGGCAAGTGCCTTGGCATAGGCGTCGTTCAAGGCCTTGTCGGCGACCTGGTAGTCTTTGTCAGCGCAGAAGTTGATTTCGACGGTCGACGTCGCCTGTGCGCAGTCGATACGAGGCGCATCGGCGGCGAAGGCCGGCGGCAGCGACCACGCACATGCGAGGCCGATGGCGACTGCGAGTGATTTGGCGGTGGATAGCATCGGTGAGTGGCTCCAGCATCAGATGTCAGCCAGTCTTTACGTGCTGGCGGACGAAGCCGGTAGCGAGAAGTCCGGAAATTTCGGGACTATGGCGAATGGAATTTTTTGAATCGAATTGCCATCTTTTACCGGCGTCGTGCCTGCGGCGATGATGGACAAGAGTTGCGATGGATGTCGAAGCCTACAGCTATCGAGATGACCCAGCGGTTCCGGCCTTTGACGACAGCCGCCCCATCGTGATCTTCGATGGTCTCTGTGTTCTCTGCTCATCCGGCGTCAAGTGGATGCTCGATCGTGATCCGGGCGGCCAGAGCCGCTTCGCGGTCATTCAGGATCCGCTGCCGCGCGCGCTCTATCGCCATTACGGGCTCGACGCCGAAGCGTTTGATACGTTCATGGTGTTGCAGGACGGGTTACCTTACACCCGATGGGCGGGGGCTCTTGCGGCGGCCCGTACCCTGCCGCAACCGTGGCGTGCGCTCGGGTACGCCGGACGCATCGTTCCGGTTTTCCTCGGCGACCGCATCTACGATTGGGTCCAGCGCAACAGGCTGACGTGGTTCGGCATCCGAGATGCGTGCCGACGTCCGGCCGAGGCGGAGAAGACGCGATTTCTCGTCGCGTAATAAGCACCCGGCGGTTGCGCCGCAATCTGGAGGTTTTGATGAGTTGGCTGACCGACAACGATCCGATCCCTGGCGACCGGCAATCTTGCGACGGGATCGAGCAGGTGATCGTTCCCAGGGCGCGCGATCTCGGCGGCTTTGAAGTGCGGCGGGCATTGCCGTCGGCGCAACGGCAGATGGTCGGGCCGTTCATTTTCTTCGACCAGATGGGGCCGGCGCAATTCATCGCGGGCAAGGGGATCGACGTGAGGCCGCATCCGCATATCGGTCTCGCCACCGTGACGTATCTCTTCGATGGCGAGATCACGCATCGCGACAGCCTGGGTTCGGCGCTTGCCATCCGGCCCGGCGAGGTCAACCTGATGACGGCCGGGCGCGGCATCGTGCATTCGGAACGTACGGGGACGGACGCGCGATCTTCGGGACAAAATCTGTTCGGCATCCAGTCCTGGATGGCGCTTCCGAAATCGCATGAGGAGACCACGCCGAGCTTTGCGCATTTTGGCCCTGACGACCTGCCGCGACTGGAAGGCAACGGAAAGCGCGTACGGATCATCATGGGAAGCCTCTACGGCAAGACGTCGCCTGCTGCGTTCCCGCACGATTGCTTTTATGCGGAAGCGGTGCTGGCGCCAGGCGCGGTGCTGCCGCTCGATCCCGATTACGACGAGCGCGCGATCTATATCGCATCCGGTCGTATCGATATCGCTGGGCAGACGTTTGATGCGGGACAGCTGCTTCTCTTCAAGCCGGGCGATCGAATTTCCG
>JBEVLH010000260.1:0-3983 GCA_040509255.1 Hyphomicrobium sp.
GCGCTCTTGGGGGCCGCCGCGGCCGCTGCCGCGGTTTTGCCCGCAGCTGCAGGAACCTTTTTCGGAGTGACCTGGACTTCCTTTTCTGCGGCCTGGACCCAGACCGGTGCAGCGGCCATAGCTGCTGCAATCGCAACGGCCGAAATGAGCGCCTTGCCACCCGCGCGCAATACTGCGTTTGCCATCAACGTAAGAATCCTCGCTTTTTCGTGCCGGGCTCGCCGGCTGTTCCCCACACAATCGCCCCGTCAAAGCCCTCTAAGCGGCCCGCGCGGGCACGGCTTGTCCTTTGCCGTTCCAAGGGGCGAGTAAGGCCCCGAATGCGGCAATCCCGTGACCGGGACGCGCCGTCATTGGGGGCTTTGTCGCAGCACGGATAAAAGTTGCGCGATGGCAACTGCGACAACCTGGGCGACGGTCGACGCCGCCGCTGGAACGATCAGGTTGCCCGTCAAATAAGCGCCTTCGTCCCGGGATTATCGCGTGTTAGCAAGCCGGTGCACGAATTTCGGGATCGGCGATGTCATTCAGGAAAATTTCGCTCATTGCGGCGGCGGCGGTCGCGTCGGGCTGGGGCGCCGAGGCGGCACCCGTGCGCGCCATCGCACTCCACGGCAAACCGCTGTTCGCCGATGATTTCACGGCGTTTCCCTATGCTAATCCGTCCGCCCCTAAGGGCGGAAAGCTGACCCTGGGCGTCCTGGGATCCTACGAAAACGTCAACCCGCTCATCGTCGGCGGTACGCCCGCGTCCGGCATTCGCGAATTCGTCGTCGAAAGCCTGATGGCGCGCAGCCTCGACGAGCCGTTCACCCTTTACGGCCTGCTCGCCCAGACCATCGACGTTGCCGACGACGGCAAGTCCGTGACCTTCGCATTGAACCCCGCCGCCCGCTTTTCCGACGGCCGGCCCGTCACGCCCGACGACGTCTTAAACTCGTTTCAACTCTTGAAGGAGAAAGGCCGGCCCAACCACCGGACCTACTTCGCCAAGGTGACGAAGGCCGAAAAGGTCGGCGACGGCAGCGTTCGCTTCACCTTCGATGATGCAACCGACCGCGAGCTGCCGCTGATCCTCGGCGTCATGCCCGTCTTTGCCGCCCACGCCACGACACCCGAAGATTTCGCCGCTGCCTCGATGACGCCGCTCACGGGCTCGGGCCCTTATACGGTCTCGAAAATCGACGCCGGCCGCTCGATCACCTTTCATCGCAATCCCGATTATTGGGGCAAGGATCTGCCCGTCAATCGCGGCCGCTTCAACTTCGACGACATCCGTTTCGATTACTATCGCGACGCTTCCGCGATGTTCGAAGCCTTCAAGTCCGGCACGATCGATCTGCGGCTCGAAGAAGATCCCGGCCGCTGGGCAACCGGATATGATATCCCCGCTGTCCGCGACGGGCGTATCATCAAGGCTGAATTCGATATCGGCTTGCCAGCCGGCATGACCGCACTCGTCTTCAACACGCGGCGGTCTTTCTTTGCCGATCCGCGCGTCCGCCGGGCCTTGATGACACTGTTCGATTTCGAATGGTGCAATCGAACGCTCTATAACGGTCTTTACAAACGCACGGAGAGCTACTTCGAACGATCGTATCTGGCATCCCCCGGTCACGCCGCTAACGCCTACGAACGCAACCTCCTCGCGCCGTTCCCTGATGCCGTCCGCCCGGAAATTCTCGCCGGCACGTATCGCTTCCCGCAAAGCGACGGCAGCGGTCAGGATCGCCCCAATCAAAGGGTCGCGTTCGCGCTGCTGAAAGAAGCCGGCATGGTCCTCAAAGACGGCCGCATGATTGATGGCAAGACCGGCCAGCCGCTCAGCTTCGAGATCCTCGCAAACAGCAGCGCCCAGGAAGCTTTGCTGTTGAGCTACGCCCGCAGCCTCGCACCATTGGGCATCACGGTCCGCGTCCGCGTCGTCGACAGCGCGCAGTACCAGGCGCGCCTGACCGAATTCGACTACGACATGATACAGAACACCTGGCAGTCATCGCTCTCGCCCGGCAACGAGCAGCTGTTCCGCTGGTCGGCGAAAACCGCGAACGCCAAAGGCTCGTTCAATTTCGCGGGCGTGAAAAATCCGGCCGCCGACGCCATGATCGACGCCATGCTCGCGGCGACGACGGAGCAGGACTTCATCTCGTCGGTGCGTGCGCTCGATCGTGTGCTGTTGTCAGGCGATTATGTCGTCCCGCTGTTCTATACGCCGCGCCAATGGGTGCCGTATTGGGCCCGCCTCAAGCATCCCGAAAAAACCCCGCTGTTCGGCTATGCGGTCGACACGTGGTGGGTCGAGCCGCAATGACGAGCGGCGACGAGCCCTTCAACATGGCGGACTATGCCATAGGTCACGCGGCGCGGCGGACGCCGGATAAAATCGCGCTGCTTGTCTACGACACAGCCTCAC
Source organism: Hyphomicrobium sp. (assembly GCA_040509255.1). Classification (GTDB taxonomy): domain Bacteria; phylum Pseudomonadota; class Alphaproteobacteria; order Rhizobiales; family Hyphomicrobiaceae; genus Hyphomicrobium_B. The sequence continues at coordinate 2,414 of JBEVLH010000260.1, forward strand.
CCGAGCATCCACAGGAAAGCTGGACTTTCGCGGACCTGGAAGACGCCATCCTGCGTCTGTCGGCCGGACTGGCGGCGCAGGGACTGACGCGCGGCGACCGCATCGCGATCCGGCTCGGCAATTCAAGCCATTCGGCACTGCTGTTTTTCGCCGCGATCGCCGGCGGCTTCGTCGCGCTGCCATTGTCTGATCAGCTGACAGCGGCGGAGCTGAAATCGCTGCTCGATGACAGCGGTGCGGCGGCGATCGCGACCTCGTCTCCGCTCGCGCACGACGTCATCTCGCCCACTGTCCTCGTGCTGACGTCCGACGACATCGCCGCACTCACGCGCGGCCAAGTCCGCGCCGACTACACTCATACCGCCGTCGATGATCCGGCATTTCTCGTCTATACGTCCGGCACCACGTCGAAGCCGAAAGGCGTGCTGCACGCGCAGCGCTCCGCTCTCGGTCGCCGGCCCATGTATCAGGGCTGGTACGGCATCACCGACGATGACCGGATGCTGCACGCCGGAGCATTCAACTGGACGTTCACGCTCGGCGTCGGCCTGACCGATCCGTGGGCAAATGGCGCGACCGCGATTGTGTGCGTGGGCGAGAAGGCCCCCGAGCTTTGGCCAACGCTCATCACGTCGACCGGCGCGACTCTGTTCGCAGCGGTGCCCGGCGTCTATCGCCAGATCCTGAAATACGCGCGCCCCGAGCGTGGCTCGCTCGGCAGGCTTCGGCACGGGCTGACGGCTGGAGAGACGCCGCCACCCGGGTTAATCGAAGAATGGACCGCGGCGACGGGCCTTCCGCTCTATGAAGCCCTCGGGATGAGCGAGATCTCGACTTACATCTCGACCGGTCCCACGATCCCGTATCGACGTGGAACAGTCGGCAAGCCGCAAGCTGGACGCCGCGTCGCGATCCTGCCTGTGGAGGGGGCCGACGAGCCGCTATCCTCGGGAGCCGAGGGTTTGATCGCGGTCCACCGCTCCGATCCCGGTCTCATGCTCGGCTATTGGAACCGGCCCGACGAAGAAGCCGAAGTCATGCGCGGAGAATGGTTCGTCGGCGGCGACCTGGGTTCGATCGATGCCGACGGCTACGTTGCCCATCTCGGCCGCGCCAACGAACTGATGAATGCCGGCGGCTATCGCGTTTCGCCTCTCGAAATCGAGGCGGTGCTCGCTGCATGCCCGGGCGTCGCGGAAGTCGCGTGCTCGGAAATTCGCGTGCGCAGCGATGTCTCGATCATCGCAGCCTTCGTCGTCGGCAGCGGCACGATCAAGATCGATGCCGACAAGCTCAAGGCCTTCGCCGCCGAACGCCTCGCTGCCTACAAGGTGCCGAAACAGATCGTCTTCGTCGACCAGCTTCCCCGAACACCCAACGGCAAAGTGCAAAGGAAAGCGCTTGCGCTTTCCCTCTCCCCAAGGGGAGAAGAAAATAATTAAGCCGCCCGCTTCGTCTTCGCCGCGATATCGGCGAACTGCTGAACGAGCGCCCGCACGCCCTTGAGACGAAGTTCCGGCAAATCCCAATCCGACCGATAGACGAGGCGTTGATCGGGCTGCACCTTGAG
>JBEVLH010000261.1:0-10240 GCA_040509255.1 Hyphomicrobium sp.
TCATCGAGGTGGCTGTTCGACGTCTCGATCGTCAGCTTGCCGCCCTCGGGCATGGCATCCCGAGCGTTGAGCGCGAGATTAAGAACGGCATTCTCCAGTTGGCTCGCGTCGGCGTGCGTGAGCCACAGGCCGCCAGCTAAGACCGTCTCGAAGACAATTTGCTCGCCCAGTGCGCGGCGCAAGATTGCCGAAATATCCGAGACGAACTTATTGGCGTCGAGAGGCTGGGGCTCGAGCGGCTGCAATCTCGAAAAGGCAAGAAGGCGCCTCGTAAGGGCCGCGCCGCGCTGTGCGCCGTCGATGCCGGCCTTTACCAATTCCTCGACGTCGGTTCGGCCTTTCGCCAACCGGCGTTGGAGCAAATCCAGGCTGCCGAGAACGATGGCCAGGATGTTGTTGAAGTCGTGGGCGACGCCGCCGGTCAACTGACCGATGGCCTCCATTTTTTGAGATTGCCGGAGTTGTTCCGACAGGCGACGGCTCGTCTCTATTTCCAGGGTGAGACGGTCGTTGGTCGACTGCAACGACGTCATCATGGAGCCGATCTGGCGCAAGGCGAAAAGAAACAGGATGCTCGCAAGGATGGCAGCTGTCGATGTCGAGGCCTGAAGCAGTTTGTTCGTAAAGGCGGCATTCGATTGCCGCTTCTGCAGCAGGCCAATTTCCTCGGCTTTCATCGCGCTTATTATTGCGCGCGCGTTATCCATCAGGGCCTTCCCGGGCCCCTTTTTAAGTTCGATCAAGGCTGCTTGAGGCTCAGAGCGGAACTGGTCGATGATGCGCTGAAGTTCGGAAAACTTGGCATTGGCCGCAGCGGTGAGCGCCTGGATCCGCTTTTGCTGACTATCATTGTCGCTCGTTGCGATGCGCAATTCTTCGAGATCGCGCGGAAACGCCGCAAACGCTGCTCTGAATGGCGCGAGATACGAGTCGTCCGAAGTCAGCAAAAAACCGCGCTGGCCGGTCTCGGCATCCTGGAGGGTCGACAGCACGTCCGATAGCTGGCCTTGCACGGTCAGGGTATGCCGCACCCAACCTTCCTCGTTCGACAACCGGAAGCTTAAGACGCCGGACATGAGGCCAATGATCAGCAGAAGGCCGAAGCCGGTCGTCAGCATCAAGGGGACATTGGTCTTGACCGGTCTCAGCCGTGTGATGACTGGGATGGGAAGCTTCATGGTGCTCGTCAGGATTGCAAGACCGGCCCCTCGCCGGCCGAGCAGGAATATCGCCCGGGCGATCAAAAGTCGATGCGTCCGCTCCAGATTCGCGGCCGCTGTGATCGGAATTTCCGGACTTGGCCGGGCTTCACGGCGCGGTCAAATCGTGCGGCCGCCAGCGTTTCATTCCAGGTGTGGTTTTTTGGAGCGGGCGAAGGGAATCGAACCCTCGTATGCAGCTTGGGAAGCTGCCGTTCTACCATTGAACTACGCCCGCACTGCCCGGTGATTTGCCACGTTTCGGGCGCGGGTGCAAACGGCGGCGGCGGGCCGGCCTAGTCATCGGGATCGGCCGTTCGGTTGGGGGGCTTTTTCACATATTGTGATCGGGAAATCAGGGTGAAGATGGTAGAGTAACTGCGGATTGCTTCGGGGAGAGGGAACCATGAAGTCGGTCGCTGTCGCGCTGTTGGCCTTTGCAACTTTCGCCACCGCCACTTTTGCTTCGAGCGGAGTTCGCGCCGAAGATTTCAATTCGGCGGCTGATTCGCATGGCGCGCTGTCGGCAAAGGTCGACAAGCAGATTGATCAGGCCGTGAACTCTAGCGACGCCGCGTCTTCGGCCGACGTCGACGCGCGGATCAAGGATCTCGAATCGACGCGCACCGCCATCGATCAGAAAACGCCGCCGAAGGTCAGCCTGGGCGTCAGTGGCTGGGTCAGCCAGGAAGTGCAGTACTTCAGGCAGTAGAATTCGACGGCGCGCGATTCGCGGCAGACCTTCGCGAGCGCGCGCTTGCCCTCAGTTGCATTTCGCGCGCCGCGCTTGCAGGTGCCCTATACGGGTTTCCTGGCCAGAAGATCGCGGATCTCCTTGAGATATTCTTCGGTCGGGGTCGGTGCCGCCGCTGCTGACGCTTTCGGTCTCTTCATGGTGTTGACGGCCTTGACGAGAAGGAAGATGGCAAAGGCGGTGATGACGAACTTGATCACGGCATTCAGGAAAATCCCATACTTGATCAGGACGGGGTTGGTCGGTGTTGGGATGGCCACGGCGAGGCTGGAAAAGTCGATGCCTGCCATCAAATAGCCGATCGGCGGCATGACGACATTGTCGACGAGAGACGACACGATCGGGGCAAAGGCGGCGCCCATGATCACGCCGACGGCGAGATCGATGACGTTGCCCCTCATGGCGAATTCTTTGAAATCGTCGATTATGCTCATGAAGAATGTCCTTCAAGCTTGATCTGTTGGCGTGCGGCCGGGTCTGCCACCGTTGCCGCAGAGGTCACGGTGCGATTCCCCCGGCAAAATTTTAGGGGATGACCGGGCGGACGACAACGGAGGGTCGGCGCGAATTCGACAAGGGAAATTGGACAAAAGGCCGGGCCGGCGGGCATAATGGTCCCCGGAGCAGTTCGCGGGGCGGCAAGAGGGAACGGGGCGGATGGCATGATCGAACGGAAAGAACGCAAGCCCTATTGGCGCCATACCAAATGGCAGGTTCTGGCCAGCATCATCCCGTTTCTGGCTCTCGTCATCGTTTTGCCGCTCTATGCCGAGCAGTTGAATGCTAACCGGTTCCTCGGGTTTCCGCTCGGCTACTTTCTCGCGGCTCACGGCTTCTTCGTGATCGCTCTCATAACGGTCGCGAGCTACGTCAATCGCCAGAATGCCATCGACCACTGGCATGGCGCCCATGAAGATATGTGAGACGGAGCATGGCGTTCGGCGCACGCGCGAGGATGATCAATCCGCGCCTCGGCACGTACTTCAGCATCTTCGCCGCGCTCTACACGGCGCTGTTCCTGCTCGTTCTGATCTTCGAGCAGCTTCACTTTCATGAGTATCTTCTGCGCGCCGCATTCCTTGCGGGGCCCATCATCATCTACGCCGTCATCGGGCTTTGCGTCGGTACCAACGAGATCCTGGGATATTTCGCGGCGGGGCGCAGGGTTCCCGCAGCCTATACCGGCCTTCTGCTGGGCGCGTGCTCCCTCGGCGGCACGTTTATCGTCGCGGGCACCGGCGCGTTTTTCTTCGCCGGGTTCGATGCGCTCATTCTGTTAATCGGAACCCTGACCGGCTTCGTCATCATGGCGATCGCGCTGGCGCCGTTCTATCGCAAGTTCGGCGCCTTCACGGTCCCGAGCTATCTCGGGCGCCGGTTCGAGAGCCGGACTCTGAGAGTTACCACCGCGGCGGTGGCGGCCGTTCCTATGCTTCTGGTTTTGTCGGCAGAACTCACCATTGGCGGCGGCGTTGCCCAACGCCTGGTCGGCGGAAGCGCCAATGGGCTGATCCTGATGCTGGCCCTCGCCATCGCCGTGACGACCGGCGCTGGCGGCAAACGCTCGTTCACGTGGTCTGGGGTGGCGCAATCGATCGCGCTGTTTCTGGCTTTGCTCGGGGTAGCGACGACAGTCAGCGTGATCGTCACGAGTCTTCCCATTCCTCAGCTTGCTAACGGGCCGATGGTGCGCGGGCTCGTGCGCAATGAAGTCAACGAGGGATTGCAGCTGGTCAATGTCTGGCCGCTTGCCTTCCAGTTGCCTCACGAAGGCTTCGCGACCCTCACCAAGCCTTACACACAACCGTTCGGAGCCATCGGCCCGCTGGCATTCATCATCGGCATATTTGCGATTGCGACGGGGATCAGCACGGCGCCGTGGCTGTTGCCGCGCGTAGCCGCGTCGCCCGGCGTTTATGAAGCGCGCAAGTCGCTCGGATGGGCGACGGTGTTTTCGGGTCTGGCACTGCTCACGATTTCATCGGTCGCGGTCTTCATGCGCGACTTCACGCTCGACGCCGTGATGAGCGAGCGTCTCGGGCCGCTACCACAATGGCTGTATCAGGCGGCGGCCGATCATATGGTGTCCTTCGACCAGGCTGCGACGCGGCTCGGGTTCGATAGTTTGAAGTTCGATCGCGACGGGGTGTTGTTCGCGCTACCGATGGCAATCGGGCTACCCTCGGCGTTCTCATATCTGTTGCTGGCCGGCGCACTCGCGGCGGCTCTCGTCACGGCGAGCGCGACGACCGTGTCGCTCGCGTCGGTGCTCGGCGAAGACGTGGTGCAAGGCATGTCGTGGGAGCCGCCGTCGTCCCAACGGCGGATTTGGGCGGTGAGAGGCTTTATCGCTATCGTCGCGTTCTGCGGCGCGGCGCTGTCGATTGCGGCTCCGACCGATCCGCTGCGGCTTGTGCTGTGGGCGTTATCGATCACCGGTGCAAGCCTGTTTCCCGTCATGGTGCTGTCGATTTGGTGGAAGAGACTGACGGCCGCGGGCGCGATTCTCGGTGTCCTATCGGGTTTCGTCGTCGCGGCTCTTGCGATCCTGATGAGTGAATCAGGGATGCTGTCGATTTCGAGCGCGATCGTGGGCATTTTTGGTTTGCCCGTCTCCTTCGCGGCGGCCCTGGCAGCGAGCCTGCTGCGGCCCGCGACCGACCGCCATGGGCTCGAGATCGTGCGCGATATCCGAGTGCCGGGCGGCGAAATCCTTTATGATCGTGAGATGCAAAGGCTACAGCTTCGAAAGCAGGCCAGGACCTAGCCTCGTACGGCCGCCGGGCGTGCTATCGCGGATTGCACCGGCGTTCGGAGCCAACTAAAGAGCATCCATGACCGTCCGTGATCGTCTCGATCTCTATCCGCCGCTCATGCCGCTTCGCGAGTACCGACTGCCTGTCGGCGGCGGCCACGTGCTGCATGTCGAAGAGTGTGGAAATCCCAATGGCCAGCCGGTCATCATTTTGCACGGCGGACCTGGGGGCGGCAGCAATCCGACCATGCGGCGGTTTCACGATCCTGAGCGCTATCGCATCGTCTTGTTCGATCAACGAGGATGCGGGCGGTCGACACCGAACGCGTCGCTCGACAACAATACCACGCACGATCTCGTGGCCGACATGGAGCGCATTCGTTCCGAACTCGGCATTCCACGCTGGCAGCTATTCGGCGGATCATGGGGATCGACGCTCGCGCTCGCCTACGCGGAGAGTTATCCCGAACGGGTCAGCTCGATGGTTTTGCGCGGCATCTTCCTGCTGACAAAAGCTGAACTGCACTGGTTTTATCAGGACGGGTGCAGCTGGTTGTTTCCCGAAGCGTTTGCGGAATTCCAGCGGCTCATTCCGCCGGCCGAACGTGACGACATGATCGGCGCTTATCATCGCCGCCTGACGTCGAGCGATCTCAGCCTACGATTGGCGGCGGCGCGGGCGTGGAGCATTTGGGAAGGGACGACGCTGTCGCTCATTCCGGAGGCTGACAGGGTGGCGCGGTTCGGGGCCGACACCTACGCATTGGCCTTCGCGCGGATAGAAAGCCATTTCTTCGTCAATTCAGGGTTTTTCAGCCGGGACGGCGAACTGCTTCTTGAGGCGCACCGATTGCGAGACATTCCAGCCGTCATCGTGCATGGGCGCTATGATGTCGTTACGCCGATCAAAAATGCCGTGCTGCTGAGCAAGGCGTGGCCAGCCGCAGATCTGCGCGTCGTGGTCGATGCCGGACATGCCATGACAGAGCCCGGCATCGTGCATGAACTCATCCGCGCCACGCGCAAGTTCGCGTCGGCATCCGGCTAAAGCGCGCCCTTCGGAGCTGGAGGCGCGGGTGGCGGTGATGGTGGCCCCGGCGACAGCAGCGGCGGTTCGGCGTGCTCGTCGGGCGGCAGCGGCTTGTCGAGGTCTCTGATGTGCTCCCGCACCTTCTTATAAACGCGTGACAGATAGTCGAGGGCCTGATCGACCTCGGCGTCGGTCGGCAGCTGGGCTTTGCCGCCCTGCGGGCCGGCCAACGGGCCATCGATCGGCGGAGGCGGTCCGGGCGGATGGGTCTCGATGAGTTCTTCGAGTTCCTTGACGCGAGCTTTGAGGTCTTTGTTTTCGGACTCGAGGCGCGTCAGCCGGCCTTGAGGGCCATTCGCGGTATCGTCTTCGACCGGCTTGCAAGCCCAATCGCTTGCAGACTTCGCGCACATCGCGACCGCGCCGGTCTGCTTGTCGAGGCGAAGAAAGCCGCCGTCGACGGGCGATATTGTGAACCGGCCGCCCGCATCTGTCGGGGCATCTGCTGCGGCTGCGATTGCCGTCAGCCCCGGCACGAACGAGAGGGCGACGGCCGCCGCGAATATTGCCTTCAGTCTCATCGTCCATGTCCTCCGCATCAGGCTCAGGCTGAAGTGGGCATATGCCACGAGTGTGGCAAGACCGCAGAAGCAGCGGTTTCTGACGCTTGGACGACAAATGTCATGGTTTTCAAAGACTTATGCGACTAAAACTTTAGAAGAATAAGTCTTTGAAAAACAACAAGTTTTATTATTCCGGGACGGACTTTAACCCCGCGTTTACTGGCCCGCCCCGATTGTTTTCGTGAGCTGATTCGTGTCGCGTCCGCTGACGATCGCAACTGCCCTGCGCGGTATGGACGCCCGACATGTCCCACAGCCCGCTGACAATGCGCTCTCCCGGACGCTGACCGACGAGCCGCATCGAGGGGAAGATGTCGAATTCGGAAATGAGCGCTGAGAGACAAGGAGACGAGGAGCAGCTCGATTCCGATCATCACCACGATGGGCGCGACGAACTTAAATCGATGCTCGATACGATTTCCGCCCAGCTTCAGGATGCGGATCGCCGTCAGATGTCGGCGCTCAACGACATGCAGGACCGGATCGCCGGCATGGAGCGCGAAGCCGATGCGATGCGCGCCCATGTGCCGGACGAGTTTGCGCCTGCGTTCGCTCAGATCGAAACCGCGATCGATCAGCTGGCGCAACGGCTCGCGGGTGCCGGCCAGCGGCGCGCGCCGGCATCGTGGGACCGTTCGTCGGCGGACGCTCTCGCCGGACTTTATGATGCAAGCGGGTCGGTCTATCCGGGAAACATAGCGCACGCTGGCGATGAGGGAGCCGGGTCATCATCGCGGGTCGATGAAGCGTGGCTCGAAAGCCGGTTTGCCGATATTGCGCGCGGGATCGAGGACTCGCTTGCGCACATGAAGCCGGAAAGCGGTGTTTCCGATCTCGGCGAACGTTTCGACCAATTCGAGCGTCAATTCGCGAAGCTCTTCGCTGGCGTTGCGACCCACGACGATCTGGCCGCCGTGCGGGAGATCGGGTCGCACATGGAAGAGGTGGTCGGCCACCTCGAATACACTCATGGACAGCTCGAGCGCCTGACGACCATCGAGGCGCAGATCGCGACGATCTCGCAAACGCTGGCGGAAATGCAAAAGCCGTCACATGCGAGTTCGACGCCCGAGATCGATGCCATCGCCCGCGCGGTCGCCGAAGAGACGGCCCAACGGTTCGCCTCAACGCAGCACCGCGATGGCAGTTCCGCCGATACCCTGCGTCCGCTGATCGAGCAACTGATGGCGGAGAACCGTCAGGGCGGCGAGCAGACGGCGATGCAGCTCGATACGATCCAACAGGCCATGGTTCGGCTGCTCGACCGTGTCGATGCGTTCGACTATCCGCCGCCGCCGATCCCGCGCGTATTCGAATCCGGTGCTTCGCACTATTCCGCCGGGACGGATATGTTCGGTGGTGAGCCGGGTCGCGACGATATTTCCGTTGGCGCGGCACCGAGCGGGGCTGCGGTTCCGCCGCCGTTGGCCTTTGCGCACGAGACTGAGGCTTCGCCAGAAGATCTGGCGCGGCGAAGCGAAATGCTTCGGCAGGAATTTGTTGCGGATGCGCGGCGCGCGAAAATGCGCCTCTCGGGCCATGGCGATGAGCTTTCGGCAGTCCCGCCGGCTTCGGTCGATGCAAATCTTTCGCGAGTGCCCCCGATCTCGCCGGCGGGAAGCCGACCAATCCGTCCGTCGGCACGCGTCACCAAGAATGCGTCCGGCCCATCGGCGCCATCGCCGCGGTTGATCCTCGTGGCGGTGCTCGTGCTGATCGCGCTCGCTGGGATTTGGTACACGCTCGGCTTCGCGGGCGGAGAGCGCAGTGAACCGGTTGCGGTTCAGCAGATCGCGCCGGCCGCGCAATCGGCACCAAGCGGCGTTACCGAAACTCAGAAGTCGGCGCCAGCGGGCGACCAGTCGAAGCCATCGGCTCCCCCGCAAGACGTCAACGGCCCGCGCGGAGATGTGGCGCCGGGCGGCGATGAGCGCGTGCGGGATACGGCATCGATCGATGCACCCGCAGCGCCGAGGACCGCGCTGCCAATGATGGGTGTGGCCGTCGACCTCGATCAGCCGACGTCGCAAGCGGAAGTGGAACAGGCGCGTCGTCATCAGGCGATGGCGGCGATGTCGGCCCGTCTCGGTGGCGAGATGGCGCAACCCGGAGAATCTCCGCAGGTGCCCGCCAAGATGGTGCCGACGGAAGCGGAAACCGAGGGCGTGGCTTCCAACGATCGCGGCGGCGCTGATCCCGCCACTATGACGCGATCGGCTCCCCTCGATCTTCCGGCGCCGACAATCGGGCCGCTATCGCTTCGGCTCGCGGCGGCAAAAGGCGATCCGTCGGCGGCATTCGAAGTCGGCGCGCGCTACGCTCAAGGCGACGGCGTCACGCAGAATTTCAAAGAAGCCGCGAAATGGTATCAGCGCTCGGCCGATCAGGGCTTCGCGCAGGCTCAGTACCGGCTCGGAACGCTTTACGAGCGGGGCTTCGGGCTGAAGACCGATCGCGAGCAGGCCGCGCTTTGGTATCAACGAGCGGCCGAGCAGGGCAACATCAAGGCCATGCATAACCTCGCGGTGCTGAGCACCAATCAGACCGATCGCGCGCCCGACTACACGAGCGCCGCGCGATGGTTCGGGGAAGCCGCGAAATACGGATTGCCCGACAGTCAATTCAATCTGGCGATTCTTTACGAGAACGGCCTCGGCGTGAAGGCCGACATGGCGCAGGCGTTCATGTGGCTCTCGATTGCCGCTCGTAACGGCGATGCCGATGCCATTCGCCGTTGTGAGATCATCCGTTCGAAATTGAGTGCGGCGGAGATGGCCGACGCGAAACGGATGATTGCTGCCTGGCGGCCCGCTCCGGCCGATCGCACCATCAACGACGCGCGGACGGCGGGCGAACAGTGGAAGAAAAATCCGCGTAACGGAGTCGCCGGCTAGCGCACGGCTCTTAAACGTCCTGGCCCTTGGCGGCGTCCTAACGGGGCTTCTTTGCGGCCGACGTCCGCTTTTCAGCCCGCAGCGCGCATAGGGTAGGATGCTCCCGGCAGGAAATCCTGCTAGAGGCTTGCCATCTCAGCCGACCGCCGCCCAGGATGGAAGAATGACCCTTTATCTGCCGATTGCCGCGATGTCGGTCTCCGTCATCGTCTATCTGGCTCTCGGCATCAGCGTCGGTTTTCTGTCGGGGCTTTTCGGAGTCGGCGGCGCATTCCTGCTGACGCCACTGCTGACGTTCCTGGGCGTCCCGTCAGCGGTGGCGGTGGCGACCAGTTCATCGCACGTCGTCGCGTCATCGGTTTCGGGAGCGATTGCGCACTATCGGCGCGGCAACGTCGACATCAAGATGGGGCTCGTCATGCTGGCGGGCGGCCTTGCCGGGACGTATCTCGGTGTTGCTGCCGTGAAGATTTTGCGCGGGCTCGGCTATTTCGATCTCACAGTGGCGCTGATGTACGTGGTCTTTCTCGGCGTCGTCGGGACGATCATCCTGATTGAAGGCATCAATGCATCGCGCCGAGTGCAGGCAACCGGAGGCGGAACGCTGCGCAAGTCCGGGCAGCACGGCTTTATCGACAGCCTGCCATTCAAGATGCGCTTTCCGAGATCGAAACTTTACACGAGCGTGTTGCCGCCGATCATCATCGGCATGTTCATCGGGTGTCTGTCGGCGATCATGGGGATCGGCGGCGGCTTCGTCATCATTCCGGCGATGATCTATCTTTTACGCATGCCGACGGGGCTCGTCGTCGGAACGTCGATGTTCCAGATCGTGTTCGTGGCGGCGTTGGCGACAGTGCTGCACGCGGTCGAGAACCAGACCGTCGATATCGTGCTGGCGGCGATCCTGATCGCGGGCGGCGTGATCGGAGCGCAGTTTGGGATGATGGTTGGTGAGAAGCTGCGGAGCGAACATCTGCGGGTG
>JBEVLH010000262.1:0-4545 GCA_040509255.1 Hyphomicrobium sp.
AGCCTGCCGGCGCTGCTGCTCCATCAGCAGGCCGAGCAACTGCACGATCTCGTCGAGCTGCCGAGCTGGTCGTGGCTTCTTATCGGCGCGATCATCCTGTTCGTTATTGGCCGGATCCACGAATGGGTGGTGGAACTCGCCGACGATTTCTTCAATCGCTCGCTGGAAAAGGCCGAAGAGGTTCTCGACGACGCCATTCTCGAAGCCAAGAGCGGTGCGGACATCGACCGCATTCTATCGCAGCGGGCGGCGGCCATCCTGCGGCTGTCCTCGGCGGCGACGTTCCGCCGAGCGGATGCGGGCTTCCAGCGCTACGAGGCCGGCGCGGGCTGGAGCGACGGGGCGCGCGACCTGAGACTGGGCGGCCGGGTGCTCAGCGATCTTCTCAAGGGCGAGCCGTGCATCATCAACGAGGCGACGGCGAAGGACGCGGGCTTTCCGGCCGGGCTCGACATGCCTCTGCTGGCGGTACCAGCGGCGAGCCATGTGCACTGCTACGCGATCAGCTTCTATGGGCCGAACGAGTCGGGTACCGCCATCGATCGCAACGAACGCGACTCGCTGCAGCGGCTCGGCCGCCACGCCGCCGACGCCTACGCGCGCCTCGAAAACGACGAGCTGCGCAAGGAGCTTGCAGAACTACGGAGCGGACACGGCATGCACGGCGCGATGGCCTGAGCCGGCGCCACGCGGCCCGCCGCCTATCTCGGCTGACGCTTAATCCCATCGGAACTTCGTATTGGAACCTTTACCAGCGCATGACCATCTAACGGCATCACAGCAATCGAAGCGCGGAGCGTGCCATGGAGCAAATTGCGATCGGCAAATCGGGCTTGACGACGTCGCGGGTCGGCCTCGGGACCTGGGCGATCGGCGGATGGATGTGGGGCGGGACCGAGGAAAGCCAGTCCATCGCGACCATTCAATCGGCCGTCGAACGCGGCGTGACGCTGATCGACACGGCGCCCGTATATGGCTTCGGGAATTCCGAGGAGATTGTCGGCAAGGCGATCGCAGAGGGCGGGCTGCGCAGCAAGGTGCAGATTGCAACGAAGCTTGGGCTGGCGTGGAAAGACGGCAAGGTCTATCGGGATTCGTCGCCTGCCCGCATTCGTCAAGAGATCGAGGATTCCCTCAAGCGTCTGCGCACCGACGTCATAGACCTCTATCAGGTGCACTGGCCCGATATCGAAACGCCCTTCGAAGAGACGGCGCGCGCGCTTGAAGATTTGCGGCGCGACGGAAAAATCCGCGCGATCGGCGTCAGCAATTTTTCGCCCGAGCAGATGGACGCGTTCCGCAAGAGTGCCACGCTCGACGCCGTGCAGCCGCCCTATAATCTATTCGAGCGCGAGATCGAAGCCGACGTGTTGCCTTATGCCGACAAAACAGGCCTCACGGTACTGAGCTACGGCGCGCTTTGCCGTGGCTTGTTGAGCGGCCGCATGACCGCGGGAACGACATTCGATGGCGACGATCTTCGCAAAGTCGATCCGAAGTTTCAGCCGCCGCGGTTTGCGCAGTATCTGGCGGCGGTCGATGCGCTCTCGGCCCTTGCGCGCGATCGCTTCGGTAAATCGGTGCTTGCGCTCGCGGTGCGATGGGTCCTCGACCAGGGTCCGACGATCGCGCTCTGGGGTGCGCGGAATCCAGGTCAGCTCGATCCCGTGGCCGATATCGATGGATGGCATATCGACGATGCGAGCAAGCGGGACATCGACGCGATCCTGAAACAACACGTGGCGGAGCCGGTGTCGCCCGAGTTCATGGCGCCGCCGGAAAAGCGGCCCAAGTTTGCACGCGCCGCATCGGCCTGACCGGCGGCGACAAGCTATGAGGTTGCGGTCGGCAAATATGTGCGAGGATCAATGCAAGTCGGTTTCATAGGCCTCGGCCAGATGGGCTCGGGCATCGCGGCAAATCTGCTCAAGGCCGGCCACGACGTCACCGTTTACAATCGAACGCGCGCAAAGGCAGACGGACTGGCATCCCAAGGCGCCAAGGTCGCGGCAACGCCCGCCGAGGCAAGCCGCGGCGATGCCGTGTTCACGATGTTGGCGGACGACAAGGCCGTCGAGGGCGTCGTGCATGGCGATGACGGCATTCTCGCGAACCTCAAGAAAAACGCGATCCATATTTCATCGAGTACGATCAGCGCGGCGCTATCGAAGCGCCTCGCGGAGGCGCACGCGAAGGCCGGCCAACGCTACGTCGCGGCACCGGTGTTCGGCCGACCGGAAGCGGCCGCGGCCGCGAAGCTTTTCGTCGTGGCCGCAGGGCCGGCCGATGCCGTGAAGGAAGTGTCGCCGTTGTTGGACGCCATCGGGCAAAAGACGTTCAACGTGTCGGGAGACGCGGAGGCCGCGAACATCGTCAAGCTCAGCGGTAATTTCCTGATCGCCGCGGTGATTGAATCGCTCGGCGAAGCGATGGCGCTCGTCGGCAAGGCCGGCATCGACAAGCACCAGTATCTCGAACTCCTGACGTCAACGCTGTTCGGCGCGCCGGTCTACAAGACCTACGGCGGCCTGATCGCGGATGCCAAATTCTCACCCGCTGGCTTTGCCGCGCCGCTCGGCCTGAAGGATGTCAAGCTCGCGCTCGCGGCGGGGGAGGAATTGCGCGTTCCCCTGCCCTTGGCAAGTTTGCTGCGCGACCGGTTCCTGACGCTGCTCGCCAACGGCGGCGAGGACCTCGATTGGTCGGCGATCGGCGGCCTTGCGGCCAAGGATGCAGGCGGCGCATAAGCGCGATCGGGCGCCCGGAAATCGTCCGTTTGCGGCTTACTTTGGTGCAGGCGACGGGTTAGCATCGGTGCCGAAAGCGGAACTGCTCGGCTGCCGGCGACCTCGGGCCGCGTTCGTTTGTCGTTTCAGGTTTGCGGTTTCGAGCCAATGAGCACGACGATAATAACGCCGGTCCACGACCGCCTGCCGCCGGGTCCGAAGGGCAGCCTCATCGGCGGCAATCTCTCGCAAATCGGCGAGCGGCGCGTCGATTTTTTTCTCGAACTGGCGCGCGAATATGGCCCTGTCGCGAGCTTTCGCGTCGGAAGAATGCGGCTCTTCCTCGTCAGTGACCCCGAGCTAATCCAGCAGGTGCTGGTGACGGATGCGCGGTCCTACATCAAGCATTTCGGCGCGCGGACGTTCAAACCGGTGCTCGGCAACGGCCTCGTCACAAGCGAAGGCGATTTCTGGCTCGCGCAACGCCGTCTGCTTCAACCGGCATTTCTCAAGGCGCAAGTGCAGTCGTATGCCCCGGTCATGGCCGAGATTACCGAGACTGCGCTTGAACGGTGGACGCCAGGAAAATCAGTCAACGTCGAATTCGAATTCAGCTCGATGACGAGCGCCATCGCACTCAAGACGCTCTTCGGCCTCGACGATCACGGCGATCGCGAGCAGGTCGATCAGAGTTTGCGGCTTGCGTTCCAAATGCTGACGGCCCGGCTCGATAAGACGTTCCAGTTTCCGATCGCGTTGCCGACGCCGGCGAACTTCAAGCTTCGACGCGCGATTGCCGACGTCAAGCGTGTCGTCGACGGCTTCATCGCGCAGAAACGCGCCCAGCCGCTTGGCAACGATCTTCTGTCGACAATGATCGCGGCGCAGCGCGAAGACGGCACGCGCATGAGCGATGGGCAGCTGCGCGATGAAGCGATGACGCTCTATCTCGCCGGCCATGAGACGACGGCGCTGACGCTGACGTGGAGTTGGTATCTGCTGTCGCAAAACCCGGAAGCCGAACGCAAGCTGGTCGAGGAATGGCGCCGCGTCCTCGACGGCCGGACGCCACGCGCCAGCGACCTTGCGGCGCTACCGTACACTTCGGCGGTCATCAGTGAATCGATGCGGCTTTATCCGCCCGTCTATGTGATCGGGCGCGAGGCGACGACCGACCTCGAACTCGGCGGCTACCGGGTGAAGCGCGGGTACACCATTTTGATGAGCCAGTGGGTCAATCATCGCGATCCAAAATACTTCGCCGAGCCTGAGCGCTTTCTGCCGGAACGCTGGCTCGACGGCTTGGCGTCGCGGCTGCCGAAGTTCGCGTATTATCCGTTCGGCGGCGGGCAGCGGCTTTGCATCGGCAGCCATTTCGCGATCATGGAAGCGGTGATCGTGCTGGCAGCGGTCGGACAAAAGTTCAAATTTACGCTCGATCCCGGTGCGGTCATCGACATCCTGCCGCAAATCACGATGCCGCCCAAGTACGGCATGCCGGCGACGCTCGAACGGCGCTGAAGCTCTACGTTGCGCTTCAGGACGTGGCTGCGAGCTGGTCCTTCGCTGCACCGAATGCAAATCGCCGTTTGGCGGCGGGCTCTCCGGCCGTGACGATCGACGAGATCAAATTCGCGGTGCCGCGGATAACGCGGCGATTGCTCCAATAGCCCGTGTGCGCGCGATAGGCGGCGAGCGGCTGCGAGAGGATGCCAACGCCGCGCATCAGCAAGCCTTCCGACGCGACTTCGATATCGTCGAGGCGCGGCTCAGCGGCGTACGCATCATTGAGCGGCTTCAGCGGATAGCCGAGGAGATC
>JBEVLH010000263.1:0-18412 GCA_040509255.1 Hyphomicrobium sp.
AACACCCTACCCGCATTCGAAGCAGCGATGGCAGCCGATTACGGCATCGAATGCGATATTCGGCCGATCAAAGGCGGCTTACCGATCGTCTTCCACGACGAAAGCTTGGAACGGCTGATCGATGGTCGCGGCCCGGTAGCGGCACTCGGGGAAACTGATCTCGAGAAGCTTCGATACCGTACCGGCGGCGCAACGATCCTTACGCTCTCGGGGCTGCTCGAGTTCGTTGCCGGCCGCGTTCCCTTGCTCATCGAGATCAAGAGCGAATGGGAGCCGCCAGACAAGAATTTCATCACAAACATAGCCTCGCTCGTCACACCATATCGCGGCCCGCTCGCATTGATGTCATTTGATCCCGCTCTCATGGCGGCCGTCAAGG
Source organism: Hyphomicrobium sp. (assembly GCA_040509255.1). Lineage (GTDB taxonomy): Bacteria > Pseudomonadota > Alphaproteobacteria > Rhizobiales > Hyphomicrobiaceae > Hyphomicrobium_B. The sequence goes on from JBEVLH010000263.1 coordinate 380, forward strand.
AAGCCGCACCAGCCGTTCCGCGCGGCATCGTTTCGGGAAGCTATTCCGGCCCAGGGTGGTGGCCCGGCAAGATCGGCACGGTGCGCGCCGCTGCCCTGCGTGATCTGCTCGAATCCGGCCCCGCCGCTCCCGATTTCTACGCCTACGAGATTGAAGCCCTGCCGACGCCGGTGACGGAACACGCGCGGCGCGTGATAGGTCTGCCGCTCTTCACCTGGACCGTTCGAACCACCGAACAACGCCGTAAATCGGAAGCCTGGGCCGACGCGATGATCTTCGAAGGCTTCGCGCCGTAATTGCTGACAACGTCACCAGCCGCGACATCACGCGAACGCAGATCTGCGTTGCGCACCGCCGCTTTGCTCCCATATTCACTCGTTGCATAGACTAATTAATCGCGTAACAACCGAGCATATGCCGATATTTCCCGACACTGCAGTCAACCTCGTGTCGTCCATCGCGACGCTCGATGCCGAGCAATGGGACGCCTGCGCCAACCCTGAGCCCGCCACGTTCAATCCCTTCGTCAGCCACGCCTTCCTGAAGGCGTTGGAAGACTCTCGTACCGTCGGCCGCCAAACAGGCTGGCTGCCGCGCCATCTCGTCATCAACGACGATGCCGGCAACATTTCCGCCGCCGCACCGGCCTACGTGAAATCGCATAGCCAGGGCGAATATGTCTTCGATCACGGTTGGGCGGACGCTTATATGCAGGCAGGAGGTCGGTATTACCCGAAGCTCCAGATCGCTGTGCCGTTTACGCCGGTTCCCGGTCCACGTTTGCTTGTCAAACCGGGCGTGCGAGCCAACAGCGACGAACAGGTTTTGGCCGCGGCATCTGTCGAGGTCGCTCGTCAAGGGGGACTGTCCTCAGTCCACTTGACGTTTCTCGATGCCGCCGTGGCCTCGCGTCTCAAGGCATTGGGATTTCTTATTCGGGTCGGCCAGCAATTCCATTGGCAGAACCAGGGATACGCCACCTTCGATGACTTCCTCGCGACTTTGGCCTCACGCAAGCGCAAAGCCGTCAGGAAAGAGCGTGAAGCCGCGTTGGCGCCGGGCATCGCAATCGAACGGATCTCCGGCAAGGACATCACCGAGGATCACTGGGATGCGATGTTCGCGTTCTACGTGGATACCGGCAATCGGAAGTGGGGTCGTCCCTACCTAAACCGCACGTTCTTCTCGCTGCTCGGAGAAACGATGGCGGGTCGCTGCCTTCTCGTCTTTGCGAAGCGTGAAGGAAGGTACATTGCCGGCGCCCTCAATCTCATCGGGGGCGACTGCCTGTTCGGGCGCTATTGGGGCACGATCGAGCATCATCCCGCCCTGCACTTTGAAATTTGCTATTATCAGGCGATTGACTACGCCATCACGCACAACCTGCCTCGCGTCGAGGCCGGCGCTCAGGGCGAACACAAGCTCGCGCGCGGCTATCTGCCGGTCGAAACCCACTCGGCGCACTGGATCGCGGACCCGTCGTTGCGACGCGCGGTCGAGCGCTTTCTTTTGCAAGAACGCGAAGCCGTCGCTCAGGCCAATGCCGACTTGACCGAAATGGGCCCCTATCGCAAAGACGAAGCCTGAAGCGGCGCCGCCCTCGGCTCCGCGCCTTCCGCGGACATCCATGATGACGTACGAGACCAACAACATCTTCGCGAAAATCCTGCGCGGGGAAATTCCCAGCCACAAGGTCTACGAAGACTCCGACGCCATTGTTTTCATGGACGTCATGCCGCAAACCCCGGGCCACGTGCTCGTCGTGCCGAAGTCCCCTTCGCGCAACCTCCTCGACGCCGACCCGGCCGTGCTGGCCAAGATCATCCCGCTTGTGCAGAAAGTCGCCGTCGCCGCCAAGACGGCTTTCAATGCCGACGGCATCGGCATCGCCCAATTCAACGAGACTGCTGGCGGACAAACGGTCTTCCACCTGCATTTCCATGTCATGCCGCGATACGACGGCCAGCCGCTGCAGATCCACGCGCGAAAGATGGAAGACCCGGCGGTCCTGGCGGCAAACGCCGAAAAGCTCAAGGCGGCCTTGGCCTAAAAACGAAAACAGCGCCTGGAAACGAAAACGGCGCGGCTGGAGCGCCGCGCCGTCAAACAATTGTCTCGGATACTACTCGTCCTTTTTCTTTCGCGGCACACTTGGCACCGCGCCTGAGCCGTTGGGCTTGTCACCCTTGTCCTTCGGACCCGGCAGCGCCTTCTTCGGCGTCGCATCAGCAAGGACCGGCTGCGGTCCGTCGTCGTCGGTCTCTTCGTCTTCCGACGTTTTGACCTTCTTCGAAGGGTCGAGCGGCAGGAAATCGAACGTCAGCTCCCGATCCGGCCCTTTGCCCGCCACGAGCACCTTCACCGTACCGCCGTTCTCGAGCTTTCCAAACAGCAGCTCTTCGGCGAGAGGCTTCTTGATGTACTCCTGGATGACGCGGCCCAGTGGCCGGGCACCGAACTTCTCGTCGTAGCCCTTCTCCGCCAGCCAGCGCGTCGCTTCGTCCGACAGCTCGATCGAAACACCGCGATCCGCGAGCTGCGCCTCGAGCTGGAAGATGAACTTCTCGACGACTTGCGCGATAACCTCGGGCGGCAGCCCGGCGAACGGCACGACGGCATCGAGACGATTTCGGAACTCGGGCGTGAACAATTTCGCCACGGCTTCCGTATCCTCTCCCTCGCGTTTCGCCCGGTTGAAGCCCATGGGCGGCTTTGCCATGTCGGACGCACCCGCGTTCGTTGTCATGATCAAGACGACGTTGCGGAAATCAACCGACTTGCCGTTGTGGTCGGTCAGCTTGCCGTGGTCCATGACCTGCAACAGGATGTTGAACAGGTCCGGATGCGCCTTCTCGATTTCGTCGAGCAACAGCACGCAATGCGGATGTTGGTCGATGCCATCGGTCAGAAGGCCGCCCTGGTCGAAGCCAACGTAGCCCGGTGGAGCGCCGATCAAGCGAGAAACCGTGTGTTTCTCCATGTATTCCGACATGTCAAAACGCAGAAGTTCGACGCCCATCAGGTTAGCAAGCTGCTTTGCGACTTCCGTCTTGCCGACGCCGGTCGGACCCGAGAAGAGGTAAGAGCCGATTGGCTTTTCGGGCTCACGAAGACCGGCCCGCGCCAGCTTGATCGCACTCGCAAGCGCCTCTATCGCCTTGTCCTGACCAAACACAAGCCGCTTCAGATCGCGGCCGATATGGGCAATGATTTCGGCATCGCTCTTGGTCACGGTCTTTGGCGGGATCCGCGCCATAGTCGCTACGGTCGCTTCGATCTCCTTGGTGGTAATCTTCTTCTTCCGTTTGCTTTCCGGCATCAGCATCTGCGACGCGCCCGTTTCATCGATCACGTCGATCGCCTTGTCGGGCAGCTTCCGGTCATGGATGTATTTTGCTGACAGCTCGACCGCCGCCTTAATAGCTTCGTTCGTATATTTGACCTTGTGATAGTCCTCGAAGACCGTCTTCAATCCCTTGAGGATCTCGATCGCGTCCTCGACGGTTGGTTCCTTCACGTCGATTTTCTGGAACCGCCGAACGAGCGCACGATCCTTCTCGAAGTGCTGCCGGTATTCCTTGTATGTCGTCGAGCCGATGCAGCGCAGCGCGCCCGACTGAAGCGCAGGCTTCAGCAGGTTCGAAGCGTCCATAGCTCCGCCCGATGTCGCACCGGCGCCGATGACCGTGTGAATCTCGTCGATGAACAGGACCGCGCCCGGAAAGGCCTCGACCTCTTTCATCACCGCCTTGAGACGCTCCTCAAAATCACCCCGATAGCGGGTGCCGGCGAGCAAGGCGCCCATATCGAGCGAAAAGATCGTGGCGCCCTTCAGCACATCCGGCACTTGGCCGCCAACGATCTTGCGCGCCAAGCCCTCCGCGATTGCGGTCTTGCCGACGCCCGGATCACCGACGAACAACGGATTGTTCTTTTGCCGGCGGCAGAGAATCTGCACGGTGCGCATGACTTCCTGCTCACGGCCGATCAAAGGATCGATCTTGCCGTCGCGGGCCTTCTTGTTGAGGTTGACGCAATAGGTGTTGAGGGCGTCCCCCGGCTTCTTCTCTTCACTTTCGGTTGCGTTCACCTCGTCGTCCACTCCACGAACGGTGCGCGGCTCGAACATGCCCGGCCGCTTCGCAATTCCATGAGCGATGTATTGTACCGCGTCGAAGCGAGTCATTTCCTGCTCCTGCAGGAAATACGCGGCATGGCTTTCCCGTTCCGAGAAAATACCGACCAGAACGTTCGCGCCCGTGACTTCTTCACGCCCCGACGTCTGGACGTGGACAATCGCCCGTTGAACCACTCGTTGGAATGAGTTCGTCGGATGAGCGTCCCGTGCCGACTTGGAGACGATCGGCTTGAGTTCGGTATCGAGATACTCGATCAGCCGCGCTCGGAGCTGCTCGAGGTCAACCGAGCAGGCGCGCATAACCGCCGCCGCGTCGCGATCATCGACGAGCGCCAAAAGCAAATGTTCAAGCGTTGCAAATTCGTGGTGACGGACGTTTGCATACTGCACCGCCCGGTGCAGCGAGGCTTCGAGATTTTTGGAGAGCGATGTCAATCCAGTCCTACTCTTTCTCCATGGTGCATTGTAGAGGGTGGCCATGCTGACGGGAAAAGTCCATGACCTGCGTCACCTTGGTTTCAGCGACTTCGTAAGTGAAGACGCCGCAAATCCCGACCCCTTTGTGATGGACGTGAAGCATGATGCGCGTCGCGTCCTCCTGACCTTTGTTGAAAAAACGCTGCAGCACCAGCACGACAAACTCCATCGGCGTGAAGTCATCGTTCAACAGAAGAACCTTATATAGGTTCGGCTTCTTGGTTTTTGGACGGGTCTTTGTAACAAGACCCGTTTTGGACTCCCCGTCGCCGTCGTCGCGGCGCGGTCCATCAGGCGGATCGTTGTTCGCGGCCATCAAGGCAGCGTCCACTGAACGAAAAAATTCCACGTTCGTCATCGCGTGCCTCGGGCAAAACCCGAATCCATCGGATCTCCTAAAGCTATCCCGCAACTGCGGTCCGTTGGAGGCAGAAAAGTTACGCCCACACCCCAAATGCGTGCCAAGCGAGGCACCTGTCTCAATCGCCAAATGTTCAAACCAAACACCCGTGTCCTTCAAGCCCGTAATATAGGCACGCTGACGAGCAAAAAATAGAATGAGCCCTGTGACGCATCAAACGCTTCTCTTCAGATGAATGAAAGAGCGCTCTGCGCGGTTCCTCCCCGTCTTCCTGCCAGCGTCTGGTAGCGCACAGGCCGTCGCGTTCGTCCTCACGAGCGCCCACCGCTGTCCCTTCGTTTGCTTTGCGAGAGCAATCTCGCACCAACAACCTTAGCGCCCAATTCTGGCACAGCCCAAGAGGCAATTTTTACTGTGTTCCTTAACGTTACTTCAGTCGGCAGATCCTACACTGGTTTTGGCACCCGAAAGCGCTCAAGGCCTCTTTGACGCCTAAAAGGTGCCTAAAAACAATGCCCTTCCTGTCAGACTAGTGGGTGGGCGATCCCGAGAAGCCTGGAACGGGCCAACACACGGGATTGGGCTGTCAATATAAGCCGCTCTTTGCGGGCGGCCAGAGGGACTGAGCGTCGTGTTGCGACGAAACTTGGTGTATGCGTCCGCGTTTGCCGTGATCTCTGGCTTGGCCGTCACAAACGCCGGCGCCGGGGAGAAACGCCATGCTGCGTTTATTCTCGACGCCAATACCGGCGCTGTTCTCCACAACGAAGACGCCGACGAACCCCGCCACCCGGCGTCTCTTACTAAGATGATGACGCTCTATCTGACATTCGAGACGCTGAATTCCGGCCGCCTCAAAATGTCGGACAAGCTGACGATTTCAACCCGTGCCGCCAGCGTCGCACCATCGCGCTTAGATCTCGATCCGGGCGATCAGATCTCGGTCTCCGACGCCATCCGGGCCGTTATCACCAAATCAGCTAACGACATCGCCGTGGCACTTGCCGAAAAAATCGGCGGCTCCGAGCCCAACTTCGCGCGCCTGATGAATGTCCGCGCTCGCCAGCTTGGCATGTCCGGCACGCATTACGAGAATGCGTCGGGACTTCCCAACGACGACCAGATCACGACTGCCCGGGACATGGCGACCTTGGCTCTGCACCTCCAGGACGACTTTCCGCAATATTACCCCCTGTTCGCGACCCAGGTCTTTTCATACGGCGGCAAGTCCTATCGCAATCACAACACCATGCTGAAGTCGTTCGCGGGCATCGACGGCATCAAGACGGGCTATACGCGCGCTTCCGGCTTCAACCTCGTCACATCCTGGCACCGTGGCAGCCGGCATCTGATCGGCGTCGTCTTCGGCGGCAGCACAGCTGGCGTCCGCAATGCCGAAATGCGGGTCTTGCTGACGCGGATGGCCTCGCGCGCATCCTCCGTCAAGACCCGCAGATCCCTTGTGGTCGCTAAGCTCAAGGATGAGCCGAAGCTCGCTCACCGTCCGGAAAAGCGTGGAAAGCCGGTAGAAGTGGCCGAGACCGTCTCGCCGCCCCCACCGTTCGAGCGCACCGAAGAAGGCCCTTCATCGACCGACCCGTCGGAACCGCCGGTTCACATCTTCAAAGTTCGCGCCGTGCCGGTGGTTCTTAAAGCGCCCGCCCAGGCGCCCTCGCCCGACGACACGACCGATATGCAAGATAATGAGGATGCCAGCGATCCTGGTCCCGCGCCGCGTCAAGCTCGCGTCGCCCCAACGGTCCCTCCTCATCCGAGGGCTGCCGGCCCTTTGCGGGCGTTCGCCCCGACAAATCTGACCTCGCGACGCGCAAACTCCCCGAATACCGCCTCCATCGATCGTGACGATGCCCCGGCTCGCCCAGTGATGGCTTCCCTCGACAGCCATCCCGCGCCGATCATGCGGGGTACCCCGCCGTCGACGCTCGGCGCGCAGGCGCGTGCGCTAGCCCCGGCGCGTCACGAGGAACTTGAATCCCGCCGAAATGCCGGCCGGGCAGCGGCGGGACGCTATCAAGTCCAGATCGGCGCCTATGGCTCGATCGACGACGCCCAGCGCGCGCTGTCGTCCGCGCAGGATCGCGCGCCGCGGTTGCTGGCTGGCGTCTCGTCCGTCACCAATCCAGCAGTGAAAGACGGCCATCAGATTTTCAGGGCTCGCTTCACCGGTCTCGACGCCAATCGCGCGGCATCGACGTGCAACGCGCTCCGCCGCCAATCGCTCGACTGCTTTGTCATGGCTGGCGACTGACGCTTGCTGATCTCAGGACTGCGGTCGTAGCATTGCGGATCGTCAGCTAGCGCAAGGCTCCCCGTGACCGTCCCAACCGAATTCCCGAAGCTTGTCCTGTTCCAGGGTGTCCTCCCAGCGGGCGAGATCTACCGCCCGGCCGATGATCGCGTGGTCACCGGCAACCCCGTGCAGTCGGTGCAAAATCTTTTCCAGAGCCCCGACGGGCGGTTCAGTTCCGGCGTCTGGAGCAGCGAGCCCGGAACCTGGCGCGTCGTGTTTACGGAAACGGAGTTCTGTCACATCCTCGAAGGTCTCATTGTCGTCCGTGGCGACGACGGTTCCGAGGCGACGTTCAGAGCCGGGGACGCTTTTCTCACCCCCGCCGGATTCACCGGTACTTGGGAAATCGTGGAGCCCGCGAGGAAGTTCTACGCCGTTTATGAGTAAAGGCCGCTCCGCCGACTTGTCCTCGGGCGGGCCCCTGCTCAACCCTTCCCGCTAAGTAGCGTGTAATTGCCGCCCGTCGCGGTTACGTCGGTCGAGCGCGTCCGCTCGGTCGCAAAGCGCGCGAGATAGTTCGGTCCACCTGCCTTCGGCCCCGTTCCCGACAGCCCCTCGCCACCGAACGGCTGGACGCCGACGACCGCGCCGATCTGATTGCGATTGACATAGAGGTTGCCGACATTCGCGTTCTCCGCGACGTAGTCGGCAACACTCTCGATCCGGCTGTGCAGCCCGAGCGTCAGACCGTAGCCCGTCGCATTAAGGGCTGCGACCACCTTGTCGATATGCCCGCGCTCGTAGCGAACCATGTGCAGAATAGGTCCAAATATCTCGCGGCCGAGCCGATCCAGCCGGTCGATCTCGTAAAGCGCCGGGGTGACGTACGTCCCGACGCGGCATACTTCCGGCATCGCGATATCGATGATTTCGCGCCCCTCGCGCTGCATCAAAACCTTGTGGCTTTCGAGACTGTCCTGCGCGGCTTCGTCGATCACCGGCCCGATGTCCGTCGCATAATCGAGTGGATCTCCCACATCGAGAGCTTCGATGGCGCCCGCGAGCATCGAGCGAATGCGTGGCGCATTGTCATCCTGCACGAACAGAACGCGCGCCGCCGAGCAACGCTGTCCGGCACTGTCGAACGCCGAGCGCACGGCATCTCGCACCACCTGCTCCGGCAAGGCGGAAGAATCCGCGATCATTGCGTTGATGCCGCCGGTCTCGCCGATAAATGGCACGATCGCCGATCGGCGGTCCGCGAGCGCCCGCTGAATGGCCCACGCCGTATCGCTTGAACCCGTGAAGGCGACACCGCGGATACGAGCGTCTTTGACGATCGCTTCCCCAAGCTTGCCGCCACCCGTCACAAGTTGCAGCGCCTCGCGCGGAATACCTGCTTCGTGCAGGAGCTTGACCACAAGAAAACCCGAGATCGGCGTCTGCTCCGCGGGCTTGGCGACGACCGCATTGCCTGCCGCCAGCGCCGCCGCGACCTGCCCGACAAAAATCGCGACCGGAAAATTCCACGGCGCGATACAGCCGAAAACCCCGCGCCCGCGTAACGTGAACAAGTTTTCCTCGCCCGTCGGCCCTTTAAGCACGACAGGATCCGAAAACAGCCGCCGCGCTTCGGTCGCGTAATAGCGCAGATAATCGACCGCCTCGCGGACTTCCGACTGCGCAGCTTCGATGGTCTTCCCAGCTTCGCGAATGAGCGCCGCCATCAGCACCGCTCGGTCCCGCTCGAACAGGTCGGCCGCGTTTTCGAGAACGCGCGCGCGCTCTGGCGCGTCGGTTTTTTCCCACCGTGGCGCGGCCCTGACGGCGGACGCAATCGCCTCTTCGAGATGCTGCGGCGTCGCCAGCCGCACGGTTCCGATCTTGTCGCGATGATCGTGCGGCGAAACGGAAATGCCCGCGGCATCGCCACCCGCCGTCACAACGCCGTTGATGATCGGGCCAGCCGAAAATGGCGCCTTCAAAACTCTAGCAATGTCCGACGAAAGCGCGTCCCGCACGCTCGCCTCGGTCAGCGGCAGCCCAGCGCTGTTCTTGCGTTCCGGCAGAAAAATGTCGCGTGGGCGCGCGATCAGCCTCGCACGCTCGCCGGAGGTGAATTCACGATCGGCAATCTCCAGCGGATCAGCAATGATCTCGGAGATCGGCGTTTCATCATCGCCCAGGCGATTGACGAACGAGGTATTGGCGCCGTTTTCGAGCAGCCTGCGAACGAGATATCCAAGCAGATCTTCATGGCCGCCGACCGGCGCATAAATCCGGCATGGCCTCCCGAATTTGCCCTCGCCGACGACCTGCTCGTAAAGAGCCTCTCCCATGCCGTGAAGGCGTTGATATTCGAATTCCACGGCCCCGCCTGCTACCGCCGCCGCGGCGATGGTATGGGCATTATGGGTCGCAAACTGCGGATAGAACGCCACTGGATCCGAAATCAAAAGCCGCATGGCCGCGAGGTAGGATACGTCGGTGTGAAGCTTGCGCGAGAACACCGGATAATCTTCAAGGCCGCGTTCCTGCGCCCATTTGATTTCGCTGTCCCAGTAAGCACCCTTGACGAGGCGAACCGAAATGCGTTTTCCGGTTTGTTCGCTCAAGCGGCGCAGCCAACGCAGCATCGGGATAGCGCGCTTACCGTAAGCCTGCACGGCAATGCCAAGGCCGTTCCAGCCGTCGAGATGCTGATTGACGAACGTCTCCCCGAACAGCGCCGCGGTCAGATCGAGCCGATCCTGTTCTTCGGCATCGATCGTCAACCCGAGGCCCTTGGCCCGCGCCGCCCGCGCAAGCGTCAAAAGCCGAGGCCCGAGCTCGGCCCGCAGCCGCTTGTCCTTCCCTGGTTCGAAACGCGGGTGCAACGCCGATAGCTTGACCGAAATCGATGGCCGCGAAAAAATCGCGTCGCTGTGCACCGTCGTGAACGGTCCCGCGTCGTTTCCGACCGCATCGATCGCCGCCACGTAGCGCTGAAAATACCGTTCAGCGTCCTGCTCCGACCGCGCCGTCTCGCCGAGCATGTCGTAGGAAAAGCGATAGCCCTTCTCTTGCAACGACCGCGCGCGCGACAAAGCACTTTCGATGGTCGCGCCGAGCACGAACTGCTCACCCAGCAGCTTGACGGCGTGGCGAACGGCGAGGCGGATGGTGCCTTCGCCGGAACGCGCGACAAGCCGCTTCATCGCCTGCAGGGGATTTGCGCCCTTCGCTTCCTTCAGGCGCATGATCCGACCAGTCAGCATCAAGCCCCAGGTTGAGGCATTGACGAACAGGCTGTCCGAATGGCCGCGATGTTTCTCCCAGGCGCCGCCCGAAATTTTGTCCGCGATGAAGGCGTTCGCGGTTTCGGCATCGGGAATACGCAGCAGTGCCTCGGCGAGGCACATCAGGATGACGCCCTCATCCGTCGCCAGCCCGTATTCGTGCATGAATGCGTCGACGCCGGCATGACGGGCGCTGTCGGCGCGCGCGGTGTGAACCAGCCGGCGAGCGATGTCGGCCGTGCGCCGCCGTTCGTCTTCCGTGAAAAAGGCGCGCTCGATCAGCGCGCCGACGAGGCGCGGCTCGTCCATCAGATACTGGGCCGCGAACTCGTCCCGGGACGGGAGACTTCGCTGTGTCACGCTGTCCTCACGCCGCAATGTCGCGACCATGCAGTTCCCGTTGATAGGGGCGCGCTCGATTCGATTCGCCCGTTAACGGATACTAGCAGATCGGCGTTCCAGCGCCTTCACCTTCAAGGTCGGGGGATCTTTATCCCCTTGACGGTCTGCCGCGATCCCGGCACCTCTGGCCAAAAATGTCGCCAGGACCTGAGCTTTGTCCGATACCCTCAAAATCGTTCGCACCGTTCGCGACTTGCGAAAGGTCACGGCCAAGTGGCGTGCCCGCGGCCAGACCATTGGCCTCGTCCCGACCATGGGCGCCCTTCACGCCGGCCACACGTCATTGGTAAGGCTCGCGAAGAAACGCGTCGACAGGGCCGTCGTTTCGATCTTCGTCAATCCGACCCAATTTGCTCCTACCGAAGATCTGTCGCGCTACCCGCGCGACGAATCCGGTGACCTCAAAAAACTCGCCTCCGCCGATGCCGATCTCCTCTGGGCCCCCAGCGTCGAAGAGATGTACCCGGAAGGCTTTTCAACCGGCATCCGAGCCGGCAGCGCCGCCAAGGAACTCGAAGGCCTCTTCCGCCCACGACATTTCGATGGTGTCGCGACCGTGTGCGCCAAGCTTTTCAATCAGGTTGCGCCCGATATCGCCGTCTTCGGCGAGAAGGATTTTCAACAGCTGACGGTCCTTCGACAGATGGTGCGCGACCTCGACATGCCGTTGAAACTGATCGGTGCGCCAACGAAACGCGCTCCCGATGGGCTGGCGCTGTCATCCCGCAATGCCTATCTCTCCGATGCCGAGCGCAAGATCGCCCCGGCGCTCAATTCCGCGATCTCGGCGCTTGCGAAGACGATCGCTAACGGCGCCGACATCCGCGCGAGCACGGCCGATGCGTCGGCTAAGCTCACCGCCGCCGGCTTCACGAAAATCGACTATGTCGAGGTTCGCGATGCCGAAACACTCGAAGTCGCGTCAACCTCAAGTGGCCGCTCTCTTCGCGTTCTCGCGGCCTGCTGGCTCGGCAAAACCCGGCTGATCGATAACGTCGCAGTTTAAGCCGGTCTGATCCGTTCACGACGTTGCCCGGCGGCCACAAGCGGGAAACGTCATGGTGGCGGGGCGTCGGCTCGGGCTATAAGAAGCACGCAAGATTCGCTTTTGCGGCCCAACCGTCGCGCGTCTCCGCCGCTTTTGAGATGCGTGGTCACGCCACGGCACGACTGGGACCGCACATGAGCCGATCGCAAACAGACCTCTTTCCGGAATTCGATAGCGAAATGACTGAGAAATCGACTCGCGCCCGCAAGCCCACCGAAAGCCCCGGCTATAGCGAGCACGATATCGAGGTGCTTGAAGGGCTTGAACCCGTCCGCCGCCGCCCCGGCATGTACATTGGCGGCACCGACGAAAAGGCCATGCATCACCTTTTCGCCGAGGTGATCGACAACTCCATGGACGAGGCCGTCGCCGGCCATGCGACGTGGATCGAGGTCGAGCTATCCGCCGATGGGTTTCTAAGTGTCACCGACAATGGCCGAGGCATTCCCGTCGGCCCGCACCCGAAATACAAAAATAAAAGTGCGCTCGAAGTCGTGATGACGATCCTCCACGCGGGCGGCAAGTTCGATTCGAAAGCTTACAATACGTCCGGCGGTCTGCACGGCGTCGGCGTCTCTGTCGTCAACGCCCTTTCCGAAACCCTCGAAGTCCAAGTCGCGCGCGACCAGCAACTCTATCGCATGGTCTTCTCGCGCGGCGAGCCGCAGACCAAGCTCGAGAAGCTCGGCTCGATCATGAACCGGCGCGGCACGAAAGTGCGGTTCAAGCCGGATGAGAAAATCTTCGGCAAGGGCGCTGCTTTCAAGCCCGCCCGCCTGATGAAGATGGCCCGTTCCAAGGCTTATCTGTTCGGCGGCGTCGAAATCCGCTGGAAATGCGCGCCCGAACTCATCAAGGACGACACTCCCGCCGAAGCGAAATTTCACTTCCCCGGCGGCCTCAGCGACTACCTGACATCATCGATCGACGGTCAGACACGCGTCACCAAGGAAATTTTCGCCGGTCGGACAATCAAGGAAAACGGTCATGGCTCGGTCGAGTGGGCTGTCGCCTGGATTTCCGACGAGGACGGCTTCTCGTCGTCCTACTGCAACACCATCCCGACGGCCGAAGGCGGCACTCACGAGAACGGCTTGCGCCAAGCGCTCTATAAGGGCCTTCGCGCTTATGGCGAACTCGTCGGGGCCAAGAAGGCCCAGCAGATCACGTCGGAAGACGTCATGGGCACCGCCGCCTCGATGCTGTCCGTCTTTATCCGTGAGCCGGAGTTTCAGGGCCAGACCAAGGACAAACTTGCCACCGTCGAAGCAACCAAGATCGTCGAAACGGCTGTCCGTGACGCCTTCGATCATTGGCTCGCGGATTCGCCGCAACAGGCGACGAGACTTCTCGAATGGACCATCGACCAATCCGAAGAACGCCTGAAGCGCCGCCGTGAAAAGGAAGTCGGTCGCCAGTCCGCCACGCGCAAGCTTCGGCTCCCTGGCAAGCTCGCCGACTGCTCGATCCAGCAAGCTGCCGGAACCGAAATCTTCATCGTCGAAGGCGACTCGGCCGGCGGCAGCGCCAAAAGCGCGCGCGATCGTGAAACCCAGGCGATACTGCCTCTGCGCGGCAAGATCCTGAACGTCGCCAACGCCTCGTCCGCGAAACTCTCGCAAAACCAGCTGCTAGCCGACCTCATCCAGGCGCTTGGCGTCGGCACCGGAACGAAGTACCGCGAAGAAGATCTGCGCTACGAACGCGTGATCGTCATGACCGACGCCGACGTCGACGGCGCCCACATCGCGTCCCTCCTGATCACCTTCTTCTATCAGGAGATGCCGGAGCTCGTCGAAAACGGCCACCTGTTCCTGGCCGTCCCGCCGCTCTACAAGATTTCCGACAAGAGCGACGTCGTTTACGCCCGCACCGAAGCCCACCGCGATGACCTTCTCGCTAACCACTTCAAGAATAAGAAGCCGAAAGTCACGCGCTTCAAAGGTCTGGGCGAGATGGACTTCAAGGACCTCAAGGAAACGACAATGGACAAGAAGCGCCGTACGCTTCTCCGCGTCGCAATTGGCGACGCTGAGCGCGGCGGCCTAGCCGAGGTTGTGAACGCGCTGATGGGCTCGAAGCCTGAAGCCCGCTTCCGGTTTATCCAGGAGCACGCCGCCTTCGCCAAGGATCTCGACATTTAGGTGAGGCACGTAAAAGGGAGCGCGGAGCGCTCCTCTGGAAATTTTACGACCGCTTGATCGAGGCTTCGTTCTCGCGCCGGATCGCATCGGGATCGCGAACCTTGGCGTATTCGAGCGTGTTGGTATCGACGAAGATCTCACCATCCGCCTTCGGCGCGTACTTCTCACCGAGAACCTCGACCACGGTCGGATTGCGCTCCTCGACTTTGCCGTGCGGTGAGCTGAAGTAGCCTTCGACCACGATGCCTTTGTCGCGATATTCCGGATCTTCCAGCAACAGCTCGTGCAGGCCTTTGAGCTTATAGTGAGGGACCGACGCATAGATGTGATGCGGCAGGTGGTAGTCCATGCCGAACGGGAAAACCGCGTAGCGAATGAACGGGTTCACCAGGAACACGCGCGTATTCGTATAGCGGCCGCGGTCGGCGTTACCGTGCTGCACCCACTGGCGCATGATCATGAACAGAGGGAAGGTCGTGAACAGCGGCACGAGCCACAATAGAGCGTAATAGGTCCACGCCGGACCCCAACCGGCTGTCTGAATTGCCGTCAGCGCGAAATAGACGATCGCCATGTATGACACGCGGCTGATGTTCGTCACGCGGTGAGAAATCACCGTCTCGACGTGCGCATGCGGCAGCTTCTCTTCGTCCAGGAAGTAGAAATACGCGATCACGGCGGCAGTCATTACGCCGAGCGCCGCGAACGCCCAATCGCCGTGCCCCTTGTTCGTCAGGATGCTGGCAGTAAGCGCCGCCCCGATGGCATAGAGGATGCCAGCGGTCGTCGGCAGTCTCTCGCCGCGACGTTCGCGGTCGACATAAGGATTGTTGACCGTGCCGAGGGCGCTATAGCGGGCGCGCGCCAGCGTGTAGCGGAATAGGTTCGGCAACCACAGTTGCCTGCCCAGCGCCTTGAGCATTTCGAAATGCGTGATCGGAAAGTCGAGGTCATGCCCGCTGTCATGCAGCTGGGCAAAATCCGGATCGCGCACTGGATCATTGATGAACTGGTGGTGCGCAAGATGGTGCAGCCGGAAATGAAACGTCGATGTGTAGATCGGGAACGCAGCCAGCCAATCCGAGGCCAATTCGTTCATGATCTTGTTTTCAAACAGTGTGAAATGGGTGCCCTCATGGATCACGCCGCCGAACTGATGCTGCGAAGCACCTATCGCAGCGATGCACAGGAGGGTCATGGGGATGTTCCACCACCACTCGAGGCCTGCGGCCCCCACCGCGCCATAGCTCCAGATCGTGGCAGTCAGAGACACGATGATGACGAGGTACACGAACGCGATGTGCGCCAGGTTCGTGTAGTTGTCGCGCTTCTTGAGTTCGCGGATGGCATCGCCGCGGCGTACACCCCTCGGGCGGGACTCGGTCGGAGCGCCGACAACCTCGCGCGCGGCCAACCCGCCTGCCGCCGAACCAGCATTCACTGTCATAAATCGAGATCCTCGCGAATTTCCGCCTGCGAACACGTTCTCATCTAAGAACGTTAAGCCGCCGCAACAGCGCTATTCACTTTAGCGTGCTCAAATTCCTGCGGCAGATGGCGCCGCCGCGCCGAATCTACGGCATCGATTATCGATCAAAAAGCCAATTTCGTTGATACGACAAATAAGCTCCTCTGTCCGTTCATTAACGATTTTCCGAGTTTAACGACTCCCAAGCCGACCTTCGCGGCTCTCGCCAAAATCTTTAAGCTTCGCCAAGCTTGGAGCCGCGTCCCGCCTCCCTGTGACACAACCTCGCGGGTGGACTGCTTAAAACCGGTCGGTTTTCCTTGCGATTCTTCGGGATGTATGCGAGCACGCAAACGTGCCGGAGCGCAGGGGATCGATTTGCGCATTTTTAAATGCTTTTTTGATCCGCACTCCTATTTGGCTTAGGTCCTTTCGGCACTTACCCCCTGCGCTCTCGAAAGACTGTCTGGTGCATCGCGCCGGACCATCCGAGCCTGTGCAGATGGAGATACCTGCTTTTGGAAACCAAGACGTTTGCTGACCTGGGGCTTTCGCCCAAGGTTCAAGCCGCCATTACGGCTGCTGGTTACGTCAACCCGACACCAATTCAAGCCGCCGCCATTCCGGTCGCCGTAACCGGCCGAGACGTGCTCGGCATCGCCCAGACGGGCACCGGAAAGACCGCATCCTTCGTCCTTCCGATGATCGCGCGCCTGGAATCCGGACGCGCCAGGGCACGTATGCCGCGCTCGCTGATCCTCGCCCCGACGCGAGAGCTTGCCGCCCAGGTCGCGCAAAGCTTCGAGAAATACGGCGTCAATCACAAGCTTCAACTCGCGCTGCTAATCGGCGGCGTTTCGATGGACGACCAGGTCAAGAAGCTCGATCGCGGCGTCGACGTCCTCATTGCGACACCCGGCCGGCTGCTCGATCATTTCGGACGGGGTCGCATCATGCTGATGGGCGTCGAAATCCTTGTGATCGACGAAGCCGACCGCATGCTCGACATGGGCTTCATTCCCGACATCGAAAAGATCTGCAAGCTGCTGCCTCCGCGCCGGCAGACGCTGTTCTTCTCTGCGACGATGCCGCCGGAGATCACGCGCCTCGTCAATCAGTTCCTGACCAACCCGGAACGCATCGAAGTCGCCAAGCCCGCGACCACCGCAAAGACGATCACGCAACACTTCGTTTATACCCCGAATGGCGAAGACTGGGCCAAGCGGGAGGTGCTTCGTGACCTGATCCGCGACGGCAACGTCAAGAACGCCATCATTTTCTGCAATCGCAAGCGCGACGTCGCCGTCCTCTTCAAGTCGCTTACCAAGCACGGCTTTAATGCCGGCGCGCTCCATGGCGACATGGATCAAGCAAGCCGCACCGAGACACTCGACAAGTTCCGCAACGGCGAGATTATGCTGCTGGCAGCATCCGATGTCGCCGCCCGCGGCCTCGATATCCCCGAGGTATCGCACGTCTTTAACTTCGACTTGCCCTGGGCCGCCGACGATTACGTCCATCGCATCGGCCGCACTGGACGAGCCGGTCATGAAGGCCACTCGATTTCCCTCGTCAGTCCTGACGACCTGAAATTCGTCAAGGACATCGAGAAGATCACGAGCGAAGCGCCGGTCTGGCTCGGCGAACCTCCCACCGAGGAAGACATCGCGGGCGCCGGAAAGCGTCGTCGTGGTCGCGGCGGACGCGGGGCGCCACAAGGCCGAGGCCACGAAAAGTCAGGCAAGCCGCAGCGTGGCTCGCAGCATGGCAATCGCGAACCGAGGCCGTCGTCAGCGCGGCCGGGCGAGGCGAAGAGCGAGCATCGTGGTGAGCGCCCGAAAAGTCAGCCCAGGTCTCCCGAGTCCGAGAGCCCTGCAGCAACCGCCGCCGCCGAACAGCCTCAGCGCCCCGTCATCAACCGCGAAGCCGCACCGGCACTACAGCAGCCACGCCGGACCCCACAGCGTTCGGCCCCGCGTGAACAGCCCGCTGTCGACGCCTGGACCGACGAGCCGAAAGCACCTCGCCGTAGCGAGCGCTCACCCGAAAAACGACAGCCGCCACAAGAACAGCCGCGCAGAACTTCCCCACCGCCGCAGAAGGGCGGCGATCGTCTGGGCTTCGCGGAAAATATGCCGGCATTCATGCGTAAACCGCCGCGTCCGCTCAAAGTGCCCGGTCGCGGCTAAGACGTCTCTTCTCGCTGGCCACGGCGTCCACTTTCTTGCCCTCCTGGGAGCGAACCGTTCTCTTGTCCCCCTCTCCCCTTAGGGAGAGGTTCGGGATGAGGGGTGCTAAGCCACCGTGCATAAGCACCAGCATCGCCGATCCTCACACGGCCTATTCCGAATTTCCTCGGACGGCCGATCGGCTGCGCGACTTATATGGTCCGCGCCAACGCGAATGCGTACCTGCGCCTTACGGAAGACGGGCGGCACGGTTCATACGCAGCGAAAAGGATTGGCA
>JBEVLH010000264.1:0-20270 GCA_040509255.1 Hyphomicrobium sp.
ATCTGTGGTGCTCCCCAGATGATAGTTCGTCCACGCAGGTCGAAAGCCCACGTTGAACTTCTGGCGGCGGAATGTGAATGAACGTACGTCAATTCCGATCGACCGAAATGACGATATTCGCAATATCAGCGTCGGATTGGTAATATCTCCGCCGAAGTAGGCTGCCCTCATGGCGATATGCAAGTCCCCGTTTGAATGACGTGAGTTTCATCTAGTGCAAGTCAATTTGCAGGCGAGCCAACCACTCGATCGCGGCCGCTAGAGAGACTGGCGCAAGGATCAAATCAATGATGGCCCTAACCGAAAGAGAAGCATCCTGGCACCGCCGGTGGCGCCGACCAACACTTCGAGGGCGCGACGCGCAGCGAGCTGTGACATTTTCAGTATACTGGCGAAATGCACCTCGATGAGTTCACCCGTCATGGTAGACACGACTTGGCAATGTGCCCAGTATACAACAACCCATAGTTTGCAGGCCTGCGTCGCAGCGGAACCTTGACGACAAAACCTTTCGCGGTCTGGAGCATTTTAAATCTCGGGCCGCCGATCTCGGGAAGCGTCGCGAGGCTCCAAATCCTAATCGAGCGTCGAACATTACCGTTAATAGTCGATGGCAGCTTTTGACGCCTCGCGTTCCGGCCAGCAGATTTGACAAGATATCGGCGCCGAACGCCGCGTAGGTCCCAGGGGTCTGAGTTTGAAGTTCCGATCGAAAGACTGGTTGCTGCTGCCCCTGATCAGCCTCGCCACAATCGTTACGTTGTTTCTGGCAGGGGAACTGGTATCGCGCATCTTCTGGTACCAGCGATTGAGCACGGCTTGCGGACTGCCGGGAGTCGACGAACCCAAGCCCAATTGCACCCAAACGCAGAAATGGTTCGAAACCGGACAGATCGAAGAAAAGCACAACGATTGCGGCTTTCGCACCGCCGAGTCGTGCGGTCCTAAATCGCCAGGGCAAGTACGGGGGGTTGTTCTCGGAACGTCGATCGCGTCATCGTACATGGTCAGTTACGCTGACTCATTTACTGCGCGCACCACTGGGTACTTCGGCCGTACGTGCGGCCGCCTGGTCGATTTCCAGAATGTCATGATCGCGTCCGATAACATTGTTTCGGGTGTGGCTAAGACTCTCGAGAGTATCGATCGCCTTCATCCCGATTTTATCGTGGTCGTGGTGTCCCTGTTCGATTTCACCCATAGAATGAATCCCCAACAAGCTTCCGTCTCAACGAAGAACGATGATCCTTCGACCCCCCAGGGCATAGTGAGCTGGGTCGATACATATATTAAATATCGCAGCCATCTATTCGGGTTGCTGCGAGCGATAGCCTATCGTGACACGGGCTTTTACATGAAGAGTCATTTCGCGAATGAGGATGACTATGGCTTCATGGATCATCCCCAGGCGCCCGACTGGCAGGCCCGGTTCGCGGAGCTGCGCCGATTGGTCGAACTCTCGGCTTCCAAGGGGAAAGCCCTGAACGTCCCCGTGTTCCTGATGTATGTTCCGACGGAGCCTGAGTTACGTCTTACGGAAAACCAGACATTTGTTACCCACCCGGAAGCGCTGGAAAAGGAGATCGCCCGCCTCGCCCAGGAGTATCATGTTGTCCAGGTTCCCCTCACGGCAGTGCTTCGCAGTCACATCGCTACCCCAAACCTTTATTATCGCTTCGACGGCCATCCCGCTGCGAACGCGCACGCCATCATGGCTTCCGAACTGCGTGAAAAAATCGTAGCCAATGTATCTGCGCTCTCATCCTGCAACGTCAATGCGATCGGCGCCGCTGCGTCTTCCAAATAAGCCACCGGGGAGCTAACCTTTGTCGACTGATGAAATTTACGAGAAATTGACGCAGATCTTTCATGACGTCTTCGACGATGACAGTATCGCGCTAAAGCCGGAGCTTACAGCGGCTGACGTCGAAGAATGGGATAGCCTCAATCACATCCGGCTGGTTCTCGCGGTGGAGAAGGAATTCGGCGTCAAATTTTCCGCCGCTCATGTGGCCTCTCTCAAGAACGTCGGCGATCTTGTGAAGTTGATACAAGAGCGGGCTCCCAAAAAATGAGCAGTTCCCTGTATACCGAGTTGAGGTGGCTGCCGCCGAAGCCGAACGAGTTCCCGGCGATGTGCAAGGCACTTGGCACATCCATGTCGCCCGGCTCAGAGGCGAGAGCGCTGGCTCAGTTCGGCCTGGCCACCAATGATCTGATCCGCCTCGGCCGAAACCTCATCCGCATAGGGCCGTCGGCGCTCGCGCCACTTCAGCCCTTCAAGCTCGGCGTGATTAGCAACGCTCTTCTGGACCTCATGGCGCCCGTCCTGACGGCGACAGCCGCTCGGTACGGTATCGCGCTCGAATGCGTAACCGCAGATTTCGGCCAGACGACCGCGGAGGCGCTCGACGCGGAAAGTGTCATCAATCGCTTTCGTCCTGACGCTGTGCTCATGGCTATTGATCATCGCGGCCTGCCTCTCCGGTTCGTCGCAGGATCCCGCGAGCTCCATGAAGAAGGCGTGTCAGCATCGTTGCAAGTCCTAACGACCATTCGCCAGGGCTTTCAGGAGAATGCCGGATGCGTCTGTATCGTACAAACGATCCCTCCGCCTCCTGAAGCCCTTTTCGGCAGCCTGGATCGATCGATCCCGGGTACTCCCCGCAGCGTTCTGGAAGACCTCAACGGAGCGATCGCCAAGAGCATAGACGGAACGCCCGACATTCTGTTTGACGTGGCATCCCTGGCTTCAACAGTCGGATTGTCCACCTGGTATTCGCCTTCGGAATGGAATCTGGCCAAGCTCCAGTTTAGCGAAGCGTGTTTGCCGCTCTACGCCGACCATGTCTTGCGTTTGATCGCGGCGTCTCGTGGCAAATCCCGCCGCTGTCTTGTCCTTGATCTCGACAATACTCTCTGGGGCGGCGTCATTGGGGACGACGGCCTGGACGGCATCAAGATCGCCCAGGGCGACGCGGTCGGAGAGGCCCATCTCGAAGTTCAACAGCTTGCCCTTGATCTGAGAAGCCGCGGGGTCGTTCTGGCTGTCTGCTCGAAGAACACCGACGAAATCGCTCGTCAGCCGTTTCGCGCGCATCCCGAGATGCGTTTGAAGGAAAACCATATCGCGGTGTTTCAGGCGAACTGGGACGATAAGGCGACCAACATAACAGCCATCGCCGACACGCTTTCGCTCGGATTGGAATCCGTTGTGTTCCTCGATGACAACCCGGTCGAACGCGATCTCGTGCGTAAGGAACTCCCTCAGGTTGCTGTGCCAGAGTTGCCGGACGATCCCGCTCACTATGCTCGCTATTTGGCTGCAGCTGGGTATTTCGAGGCCGTGCGCTTCCTCGACGAGGATCGAGCCAAAGCGGATATGTACAAGTTGAACGCCGAAAGGGCCACGATCCGCGCCAGGTCGACGGATATGGCCAGCTATCTTGCGACTCTCGACATGGAGATAATTTTTTCGCCTTTTGATCAGATAGGGCGTTCGAGAATCTCGCAGCTCATAAATAAATCCAATCAGTTCAACTTGACGACGCGACGCTATTCCGAAGCCGATGTCGCACAAATCGAGCGCGACGAGCACGTGTTCGCCCTCCAGATCCGCCTCATCGATAAGCTCGGTGACAACGGCATGATCAGCGTCGTCATCTGTCGGCCCGCGGATGAAGGCGACTGGGAAATCGATACCTGGCTGATGAGCTGCAGAGTCTTGGGGCGCGGCGTCGAGGTAATGGTGCTTCGCGAGTTACTGGGAGCGGCGCGTGAGCAGGGGGTGAGGCGGATTGTCGGGCGGTACATTCCGACTGAGCGCAACGCGCTCGTACGCGATCATTATGAGAAATTGGGTTTCTCACTGCTCAGCAGGGATAGCGACGGCACATCGGTGTGGGTCCTTCCGGTCGATGCTGACGTCACGCCCGTGCCGATGAAAGTGACGAGGCAGTTTCCGGCCGTAGAGGCAAGCCGGTGATCGTACCGTCGATCGAATTTTTTATCTTCGCCGGCATCGGCGCAGTGCTGTTCAATCTATCGAACAATTCGACGGCGCAGCGAGTAATATTCCTTACGCTGAGCGCGGTGTTTCTCGCCAGCTATTCGAGCGATCCGATAGCGTTCGGCCCCATCGCCGGGTTCATTGGGGTCGGCTACCTGGTACAACGGTACATCAACCCCGATGTCCGGTCCGGGATCTTTGTCGCGAGCATTGTTTTCATCATCGCCCTGTTTGCGTGGTTGAAGCGCTATGCGATCTTTCCATCCAGTGCTTTTTTGAATTTTCCCTACATCGAACTGGGCATGTCGTACCTGTTCTTCAGGATACTCCATGTCACGATCGACAGGCGCCAGGGCGTCATGGCGCAGCCCGCGGGCCTTATTTCGTATGTCTCTTACCTTCTGAATTTTACGGCCATCGTCTCGGGACCAATTCAGCGATACGAGGACTACCGCGAGGCGGAACTTCGCCCGTTGCCCCTCAATCCGACCATCATCGGCGAAAGCGCAGCCAGGATCGTCCTTGGCTGCTTCAAAGTGATGGCCGTCTCGACAGTTTTGCAGATGCTGCGAGAACATTATCTCGTCAATCTGTCGCCGGAGCCGGACCTGTTATCCCGTGCCGGCAGCGCAGCGTTAGTGATAGCGCTCTACGCGCTCTTTCTCTATTTCAACTTCTCCGGCTATACGGATGTCGTCATCGGCGTTGCCAGGTTTTTTCGCAAGCCGCTGCCCGAAAACTTCGACCGACCTTTTTCATCGACGAATTTCATTTCGTTTTGGAGCCGGTGGCATATCACTCTCTCGGTTTGGCTCAAGACTTACGTCTATAACCCGCTGCTTACGGCCTTGATGCAGCGATACCCAACGGCGAGTGCGGCGCCGTTTCTCGCGGTCGTTGCGTTCTTCGTGACGTTTTCCCTTGTCGGGATTTGGCACGGTCAGACATCGGAGTTCTTGTTGTTTGGCATTCTTCAGGGCGGCGGAGTCGCGGTCAACAAGCTGTACCAGGTCGAGATGACACGCAGGCTGGGCCGCAATCGCTACCGACAGCTCTCGGCCGATCCGATCTACATCATTCTCTGCCGCGGATTGACGTTCACTTATTTCGCTTGGACGTTGCTTTGGTTTGCTCTGGATTGGAATAATATCAACAAGCTGTTCGCGGCTACCGGCGCCGGCGGCTTCGCATTGGCCATTTTTTCCATATGGCTCGTGGCTTCGATATTTTTCGCCGGCTGGGAAGCCGTTCGCAACAAGCTGCTGGCTCCCCCTCCCGGCAGCGTTCAGAAATACCGCTTCGAACTTATCGCTTCCCGCTACTTCCAAACGGTATGGATAACCGGCATCGCGTTCGTGACGGTTGTGGTGCTGATCGTCTTGAATTCTCCCACTCCTGAACTCGTCTACAAGGCTTTTTAGATTAAGGTTCAGATCTAATTCGAGCCGTAAATTGTGCTCGATCGGCCTGTCTCGGGTTCGCTCGTCGGCGAAGCGCGATTTTGCAGGACCTAGATTCGAAATGAGAATTCGCGATATTCGGCCGCAGTCATGCTAAAAAGCAAACGGTCTTTTAAAGTATTGGTGTCTATCAAGTGAGAGGGCGCCACTTTTTGGACGGCCCTCACGGACGCAATTCAGCCAAATCCTGAGCTTGCAGAGCCCGACCGAGGTCCACATGTCGCAAAGTGCAGTCCACGGAGTCGCAAGTCAGCAGCAGGCGCTGCCGCTTTGTGTTGACTTGGATGGCACCCTGATCCGATCCGACACGCTCGTCGAAGGGCTTCTCGAATGCCTGCGAACTCCGAAGGCGTTCCTCGAAATTCCGCCGTTACTGGTTGCTGGTCGAGCGGCGCTCAAGAAGCGCGTCGCAGAAATCGTCGAGCTTGATCCAAGGTATTTGCCGTACAACACCGAGCTCTTGGATTATCTCCGTGCACAGAAAGCCGCGGGTCGCGAACTCGTACTCGCAACTGCCGCCGACGCTCAGGTGGCGAAAAAGGTAGCCGATCACCTTGATATTTTCGATGAGGTGATGTCCTCCGACGGCTCCACCAATCTGAAAGGCGAAAAGAAAGCCGAAGCTTTGGCCGCCCGCTTTGGCGAAAAAGGCTACGCCTTCGTTGGTAACGACGATGCAGATCTCCCCGCGCTTCGAGGCGCGAAATCGATCGTGCTCGTCAACGCCTCCGACCGTATCCGCAGACTTGCTACGAAGGACGCCGAGCTCGAAGCCGAGTTCTCCGACAAGCGATCCGTCGCGCGCTCCATCTTGAAAGCAATGCGCCCTTACCAATGGGTGAAGAATTTTCTGGTGTTCGTGCCCATGCTGGCCTCGCACACCGTAACGAATTTGCACAGCTGGATCGCAGTGACTCTGCTGCTATGTGCCTTTTGCGCAACCGCCTCGGCAATTTACGTCAGCAACGATCTGATGGACCTCGCCGAAGACCGTCGTCATCCTCGCAAAAAAGCCCGGCCGTTCGCAAGCGGAGCATTATCGGCCAAGTCCGGTTTCATACTTTTCATTGCCTTGCTCGCGATTGGCGGAGCCATGGCGGTATTGAGTGGGGCTTGGTGGGTCGTCGCCATCTACGCAGTGGCCTCGACGCTCTATTCCTGGTTCCTTAAAGTTTTTCCGCTCGTCGACGTGTTCATGCTCGCCGCGCTCTACACCATTCGCATTCTTGCAGGCGGCATCGTATCCGGGCACCCTGCATCGCCCTGGCTTTTGGGTTTTTCGGGGTTCCTGTTCCTGAGTTTGGCGCTGGTCAAGCGGACCGAGGAGTTGTCTTCTGCTTCGCGGGCAGGCGGAGGTGTTTCGTCTCGCCGCGGCTATTACGCGACTGATCTCCCCTTATTGCAGATTTTTGGATGCGCTTCGGCCTTTGCCTCGACCGTCGTGCTCGCACTCTTCGTCGGCAGTACCGCTGCTTCCGCTCAGTACTCAAACCCCGAAGCGCTTTGGGCGATTGTTCCGCTAATCCTATTCTGGGAATGCCGGATATGGCTGGCAGCGTTTCGCGGTTACATGCACGATGATCCGATCGTGTACGCAGCACGCGATTGGGTGTCTTGGATCGTCGTCGGCCTTGTGCTGACCCTCGGGGCATTCGCAATTTGACGGCGTCAAATCATTCGCCTGGGGGCACGGCATGAACCTGCAAACGCTGGCGCTTATCTTGCTTGCCGTGACAATGTCGGCCGCCGCACAGATCCTGTTCAAACTCGGTCTGACGAGCGCCGCGACTGCGAACTCCGCGTCCACGCATAACGCTGGAATTCTTTCGGCGCTGCTGACGCCCGGCGTTCTTTCGGGCCTGGCGCTTTATGGTTTGGGCACGCTTGTCTGGCTGGCGGCGCTCAGTCGCGTCGAGGTCTCCCAGGCCTACCCGTTCGTCGGCTTGGGCTTCATCCTTACGGCGATATTCGGCTATTTCGTTTTCGGAGATCAAATTTCGGTTCAGCGAGGGGCCGGAATTTTGCTGGTGATTGCGGGAATTGTTGCGATCGCGAGATCGTAGCTCGCGCTTTGCGAAGGAAGACGCCTCTCCTAATGCAGGCCTTCGAATCTCAATTCATCACCGTCGTGATGCCGGCGCTCAACGAAGAGGGCTACATCGCTGATGCAATCGCCTCGTTGCTGGTCGGAATGAAGACGCTCGATTATGAGCTTCTCGTCCTTGACGGCGGCAGTACCGACCGTACGTGCGAAGTGGTAGAAAACCTGGCGAAGTCGAACCAACATATAAAGTTGGTGCACAATCCTCGGCGAACGCAATCGGCGGCTATGAACATCGCGGCTGAGGTTTGCGATCCGAGGTCGACGGTTCTGGTGCGCGCCGATTGCCACGCAATTTATCCGCCGCGTTTCGTGGAAAATTGCGCCAGTTCGTTGGTGACGAACGACTGCGCGTCGGTTGTTGTCTCAATGAACGCGATAGGCCGAACGCCTCTGCAAAGGGCGATAGCGGCGGCTCAGAACAGCCGAATAGGCAACGGTGGTTCGCGCCATCGCCGTGTGTCCGCGTCGGGCTATGTCGACCATGGACATCACGCCGCATTCGATCGAAAGGTATTTCGTTCGCTTGGCGGTTACGATGAAAGTGCGCCGTTTAACGAGGATGCGGAGTTCGACGCTCGCCTGATCCGTGCCGGAGGGCGGATCTATCTCGATGGGCCGCTAACCATAAATTATTATCCGCGCACATCGTTTTCCTCGTTGGCCCGGCAATATTATCGTCATGGCTGGGGTCGGGCGAATACCCTTCTCAAGCAGTCGATGCGACCAAAGGTTAGGCAGGTTCTGCCCGTTATTGCTTTGATGACTGTCGTTTTCGGGCTCGTCGCA
The DNA here is from genome assembly GCA_040509255.1 of Hyphomicrobium sp. GTDB lineage: Bacteria > Pseudomonadota > Alphaproteobacteria > Rhizobiales > Hyphomicrobiaceae > Hyphomicrobium_B. Next base: position 8,360 of record JBEVLH010000264.1, read on the forward strand.
TGGCCCTTGATCGGCCCAGCGGCGATTTTACCGGCGGCGGCCTATCTTGGACTTTGCATCGGCTGGGGTATGCTCCTTGCAGTAAGAACGAGACAGCTCGAATTGGCTCTCTCCGGACCGGCGGCAATCGCTATGCACATGAGCTGGGCCGCGGGTTTCCTGACCCGGGTAAGTGGAGCGCGGGCACCCGCCACAAGATAATCTCGGCTGATGGCACGGAGCTTGCTTAGCTTCAGGGGTAGAAGTTGGCCGAGCGTAACACTCTAGCTACCACTTTCGACGGTTAAGGCGGGCAGTCCTTTGGATTGCTGAACGAAAGCAGGCGCTGTGGTACCTTCGGGTAAGATCGGAACGTTGGCGGTATTGTCCGCCGAAATTGGTTCAAGTTCGTCTTGTCGTTTATTCAGTGTCCCTAAACCGTACGGTGCTCTAATTTGAAGCGGTCTAATTGATACATATCGGACGAGAACGACTTGTTTGCGTTGAACGCGGAGAGACAACGGTTATGCAACATCGCTTAGGATATCGCTCGGCCGGCTCGTTCCGGCGAAGCTACCAAGCAGCAACCGTATCGGCTGCCCAGCTAACAGATTCTAAGCTTCGGAGTCGTCCCGCAATGAAGTCGATTTACTGGGCGGTCGCTGGCCTGTTGATGGCGAGCTGCGCGTTCTCGTTTGGCACGAGGGCGGACGCAGGACAAAACGAGGATCGGGCTTCCGAAGCTCGTTCTGCCGCGGCGCCTGAGGCCGGCGTTCAGGAGTACCGTCTAGGGATCAGGGACCGTGTGCGCGTCCAGGTCTTCGAATGGCGCCCCTCGCGCGACGAGATCTATAGCTGGAACGCGCTCAACCAGATTTACACTGTCGATCCGTCTGGCAGAATTGCCATGCCTCTCGTCGGCGTCGTTCCGGCTGCTGGCTATACTACCGAGGAGTTGGGGACGATCATTTCTCGCCAGCTGATGCGCAAGCTGAAGTTGGCCACTCCGCCTGATGCAACGGTTGAAGTGACCGACTTCCGGCCGATCTACGTTTCGGGCGCTGTTGAGAGGGCGGGAGAGTATCCCTATACGGCCGGAATGGACGTTCTCCAGGGCGTGAGCCTTGGGGGTGGACTCTTCCGGAATTCAGCCGTCGGCTCTCTTCGTCTCGAGCGAGAGTTCATCACGACCGTGGGGACTTACCAGGGCCTCGAGCAGGATCGTCAGCGGTTGCTCGCTCGTAAGGCTCGCCTCGATGCGGAACTGAGCGGAGCCGATCGCATCGCCTTTCCGAACGACTTGATGAATGTCAGTGCGCAGTGGGCGATCGAGTTCACGGCTTCGGTGATGTCCAAAGAGCGGAGTGTTTTCGATCTCCGCCGTCGTGCCAACGAAACCCAAATTGTTGCGCTGGATCAGCTGCAAACGTCACTGGAGCAGGAAGTTCAGACGCTCAATCTGCGGATCGCTTCGCAGCAGAACCAGATCGACCTTCTTAAGTCCGAGTTGTCGGGTATCAAGCAGCTGACCGACAAGGGTCTCGCTACGCAGCCCCGTCTGCTCGGTTTGCAGCGGAACCTTGCGGAGCTCGAGGGCGAGAAGCTTCGCATCGAAAGCGATCGGACCCGCGCCGAGCAAGAGGTGAGCCGTACGAAGATTTCGCGCATCGAATATCAGAACAAGCGCGATAACGAGACCACCGTGGAATTGCAGGCGACGGAATCGCGCTTGCAGCAGATCGGGCAGGAGTTGTCGGTGAATCGCCGCTTGCTGGTCGAAACCAAATCGCAGGCCGTAGCGTCGCCGCTGCATCTCGTGTCCACATCGTCGGCACAACCGGGCGAGGCAGCTGCGGCGTCGCAGCCGAAGGTCCACTACACGATTTCGCGTCAGCTGCGAGGCAGCACGATTGACATCGATGCAACCGAGAGCACGCTGTTGCAGCCGGGCGATACGATCAAGGTCGACATGACCATGCCCGCAACCACCGACTCGGACGGGTTGGCTCTCGATGCGATGCTTCGCTTCCAGGCACCGGTTTCGCCACCGGCAGCAACCGCTGCGCCTGCCTCCGCCGGTTCCGAGGCCGCTCCGGCCTTGGTGCCCGATCATGCGCAGCTCGAGCCGGTCGGCAATGCCCCGGTTAACCGGAATTGAGGATAGCAATTTCCTCGATCCTTTAGGCCTGCGGAGCTCTGGAGCTCCGCAGGTCATAGCAGTTCGCACTTAGCGGTAGCGGGTAGCGGGTAGCGGGTGGCAGGGCTTCGTTGAAGCCCGCCTCTTTACAGTTTGTATTGCGACCGATGAGGCCGCGCCTATCGGCGGGCTACGGAAATCTCAAAAACTGTAAGCAAATCAGCGCATGTCGGTTGCTGCCGATATGGGGCCGCGTTGCTGGATGATAACTCGTTAACGCGGTACAGCTACTGTCCGGCTGGCGTGTGGACTCCTGATCCAGCCGTCGCATAACGAGAACAGGGAAGAGCATGAGCGTCCGCAAAGGACTGATATTCTCGAGTCTCGAGCGATATGGCGTCTTGCTGTTGGGGTTGGCAACAACCCTCATAACCGCGCGTCTCCTCACGCCTGCCGATTTCGGCGTTGCCATTATCGGTCTGGCAGTTTTCGGGCTGATCGATATTTTCCGCGAGTTCGGCGGCGCGACGTACATCATTCAAGTCGATAACCCGACCCCCGATAGGGTTCAGACGGTTTTCACCTTCAATGTTCTTTTGGCCCTGCCGCTTTTTCTGGGGCTATTTTTCTTCGCGAGCGCGATCGCGGACTTCTACGGTACGCCGGGCCTTAAATCGTATCTTCATGTATCCGCCTGGTGCCTCCTGTTGACGTCGTTTTCTTCGCCGGTCTACGCTTTGCTTTGTCGCGATCTTCAATTCGGCAGGCTCACCACGCTGAGCTTGGCGACGACAGTTCTGAACTTCATTCTCACCATCACGCTCGCCCTCCTTGGCTTCAGCTACATGAGCTTCGCATGGGCACAGCTCCTATCGAGCGTCGTCTATTTCGCACTGTGCTTAGCTTGGCGTCCGAAATTTCCCATCTATCGGCTTTCATTGGCTGAATGGCGCGTTGTCGCGAGCTACGGCATGTACGACAGTGCGAGGGGCATGCTGATGCACCTCAATGACTCCGCGCCGCTCCTCGCCTTCGGAAAGACGATCGGTGCCGAAGCGGTAGGCATTTTCAATCGTGCTATAACCGTAAGTCGCCTGCCGGAGCGCACCGTCCTTGCGGGTCTGGCGCCCGTGCTGCAGCCCGCTTTTTCCAAGCACGTCCGTGAAGGCCAGAATCTGAAACGCAGTTTCCTAATGGGAGTGGAGCAGGTAACCGCGTTGTTGTGGCCAGCTCTCATCTGTATTGCGCTTTTGGCGAAGCCGCTCATCACGATCCTTCTCGGCGCCCAATGGGGCGCGACAGTTCCCATCGCCCAGATCGTAGCCATGGCCTCTTTCGCATCCTTTCTGCTGACTCTGGCGCGCCCGGCACTGATCGCCGTAGGAGCAGTTCGCGACACTGCGATATTTGCCGTTCTAACAGTTCCGATTGTCGTCGGAATCCAGATTTTAGCGTCGTTCTATGGGCTCCATGCGGCTGCATGGGGCTTCCTGGTGACCAACCTCTACGCAGCCCTCGTGGCACTCATCATCGTACGGCGCAGAATTCCTTTTTCCTGGAATGAATTTGCGGCGTCCGTTAGCAAGAGCGCCGTCGTAACTCTTATTGTCGCAATTCCCTGCCTGCTAACGGCTTGGTGGGCCGGCGGATTGAATCGCATATCCATTTTCGAAGGCGTCGGGGCGGCGGCAATTGCGGCAGGTGTCTGGCTACTGGCGATCTATTGGGTTCGTCACCCGATAACGCAGGAAATCTCCCGTGCGATTAATTATTTTTTGGTACGCACGGATCGCGCGCTGCCCAGCAATTGGCGGACTTCCAAAATGTGATGGCAAGCCGCTGAGCCCATAGGCGGACCTGAACAAAACGATTGCTCGTATGCTGGAAGATAAATCAACGGCGGTGATAATCGCGGCGAAGAACGCAGCCAAAACGGCGTCATATGCGGTGGGCTCCGCGCTACGCCAGGCTCGCGTCGCGGAAGTCGTCTTCGTCGACGATGGCTCGCAGGACTCAACCTCCGCCGTCGCCGAGGGTGCGAGCGATGGGTCTGGGCGTCTGAAGATTATTCGCCTCGATAAGAATGTTGGACCGGCACGAGCTCGGAATATTGCTGTCGCGGCTTCCAAATCTCCATTTATTTGTATCCTCGACGCCGACGATTACATGGCGTCGGATCGATTGGATCGCCTGTTCGCATTGGCGCCGGACGACTGGGACTTTCTCGCCGATGATCTCTTGTTTACGCCTACCTACGACGGCGATGTCGTGGTTGATCGACTCTTGTCGAAGGACATAGCTCTGCCGGCGTGGTTCGACCTGGAAACGCTGCTTGAAACCAATATCCACAAAAAGGGCCGCTACCGCCGCGAGACCGGCTTCTTGAAGCCGGTGATGCGACGGACGTTCCTGGACGCCCACGGGCTGCGGTACGACGAGCGCCTGCGCCTCGGCGAAGATTTGATCTTGTACGCGCGCTCCCTGCTGGTCGGCGCCCGCTTCCGCGTTGTCGAAAGTTGCGGCTATTATGCCGTCGAGCGGCCCGGCTCGCTGAGCGCCTCGCATCGGACGCAGGACGTTGCGGACCTGTATCGAGCCCTGCGTGAATTCGAAGCCGATGCGATACGAGCGCGAAAGAGTGTGCCCGCTCTGCCGGATATCGTACGATTGACCAAACGCAACCTGGATTTCCGTGAGATGCTGGACGCGAAGCAAAGGCGCGGCATGATCGGCGCGCTCATTGCGTTGGCAGATACACCTTCAAGCCTTCCTTACATCGCGCGTGCCGTTTTGGAAGCCAAGGTCGGCAAAGGCATTGGTCATCTCGGCACGGTTGCCGCGGCCCTTGGCATTCGCCGAACCGTACCCGTCCGCCCCGTAGAAAAGTCCGACTAACAGATGAGCTTCGCTGAAACAGTTTCCCCGGTCACTATGCCTTCGGGCAAAGGTACAGCTGTCGGCGGCTCACGTGATCGCTTTGACGAAGTGATCCTGCCGGTAGCGTTTTACTTCTTCATGGCCAGTATCTGCCGCGTCGGTATCGATTTGGTGCCGGCCACCACAAATATTTCGTGGGGTGCCGCATACGCCTGCTTGTTTTGGGCCATCGTTCGCAGGCCAGCCGTATATATCGAGTTGGCTCGCCGAAATGCTTTGTTGTTGCTGGCGGCGCTGTTTTGCTCGTGTTCGGCGTTTTGGTCTCTGACGCCAGTCCTGAGCTTTTATAGCGGCATCCTCTTCGTCTTGAACGTTCTGGTGGGTTTTCTTTTCGCCGAACGGCTTGGAGTGCGACGCGTTGTAACGTGGCTCTTCTACTTCGGCTTTATCACCCAAACGATTTCCGTTGCCCTTTTCATCGCAAAAGTTCCCGTCGCCCTTGGCCCGGGCGGTGAGATCAAGGGACTATTCTTCCATAAAAACTCGCTGTCGATGCACGCTAGCGTGCTCTACCTGAACAGCATCGTGCTGTTACTCAGCGGTTGGCGACGCACCCTGACAGCGATGGGCTTGCTGCTGGCGATCGCGGAGATCCTGTTATCGAGATCGGGCACAGGCCTCCTGATGCTGACGTTGATCACGGCAGTCCTCTCGCTATGCATGATTTCCAAGGCGAACCGTGCAATGTCGTCGGTGCTCTTCGGCACTCTGGCGATCGCCGCGTGCCTGGGGCTCGCTTTCTCGATGCTGGTCAGCGCCGACATCTACAGTGATATTCTGGCGGCTTTAGGCAAGGACGATACGCTTACGGGCCGGACCGTGCTCTGGGATCAAGCATTCAATTCTTTCGATCAGAGGCCATGGCTAGGGGTGGGCTTTGTCAGCTTTTGGACCTCGTCGGAGACGTCTGCGTCGGCGATCTGGATTTTGACGGGCCAGATGTTGACGTCATTCCATAACATCTACGTCGATCGGCTGGTCGATGTGGGCATAGTGGGTCTTGGCCTTCTGATGGCGGCGCAACTTCGCATCTTCTGGACGTCTTGGTGGTTCTTCAGAAGAAATGCGTCGGTGCTTGCGGTATGGCCATTTCTCTACATGAGCTTTATTTCGGCGCTCAGCCTTAGCGAATACCCCATCTTTTGGAACAGCGAATACCAGCTCTTGTTTTCATTCGCCGGTGCGGTGACGAGCGTCGCAGTTGCGCATTCGCAACGTAGTAATCACGCTCGCCCCAGATGACCTTAAGAAAGCTTCGCGGTGACGATCCCGAGAAGCGGCCGCCCTGCGATACGCAGCCTCGACACCACTTCCTCAATCGCCGACATTTTGGTTCGCCATAATTCCCCGACGAGGACGACTCCGTCGGCGGCGCTTACGGTGAGGTCGCCTTCGCTTGCCGGTGGAAGATGCAGAAAAATGTTATCGTAATTTGCCCCCAGCAAGTTGACCACGTCGCGCAGCTTTTCGATGCGGCCATGCGTCCAGAAATCGGAGGTTTCCCGGTTTCGCAGGCAAAGCAGCGACAGCAGACCTTCTTTGCCATAGGTAACGATGGCGTCGGCAGGCTGCACGCCGGAGTCTAAGACGTCCTTTAGGTCGAATTGCAGATTCGGCGCGAAAACCGTCGTTAGGTTTGTTGGTCCGGTATCAGCTTCGATGAGAAGTGTTCTTTTCCCTGCTTGAGCATTGAGCAGGGCAATATTGCTGCAAATCGCAGCATCATCGACGTTCCTGCTGACGCCGAAAATCCCCACCATCCCTATTCCCGTTGATCGCGCCACAGTGGCAATCTCGGCCGCGGTCGAGGCGAGCTTTCGTGCAGCGCGCGAGTTTGGACGTTTAAGAACGATCACGGCGTCCGCCGCCCTGCGCCGTTGGATGGAGCCGCGGCCGAGTAAGGGCAGCCGCAGCAGGCTGTGCGTGTTGTCGATTTCGCCGAAAAGGGGGACCCCGAAGTTTTTCAGCAGCTGATGCGAAGAGCGCACCGTTTCGTCGAATGCGGCCTTAACCAGCGCTATGCCGACCCCGAGCAACGTTCCAAGCACAACAGACCCGAGAAGCGTCAGCATCCGCCTCGGGCTGCTCCTTGCCGACGGAGGTTCGGCGCGCGAGATCACACGCGAAGTCGTTCCTGGGTAGGACTGTCGCTGAACAATGTCCGTGTAGGCCTGAAGATAGCTTTCGTAAATTTTGCGGTACGTAAGCGCGCGGGAATCCAGCTCTTCGAGCGTAGGGGCATCTCGTGGACTCGTCATCCGCTCATCTTTTTTGGGCGGCGCCTCGGGTCCGTCATCCTTGGTCGCGGGTTTGGATCCGTCATTTGCCTTGGGCAGTAAATCCAACCCTAATGCGCCCTCGCCGCCGCTGGTTTCTGGTCGGTCAGCCAGTCGATAATCGCGCCGAGCTTTGAATTCCTGAACGTCGATCGCGGCTTCATTCATGAGCCGACGGATTTCTTCGATGCGAGTTTCGAGCCAAATACTGCTTCGACGCGCGGCTTCAACGCGTCCGTCAATCTTATCTTGCACGTAGGCGTCGCCGAGCGCATTGACGACCGCCGCCGCTGTTTTGGGATCCGTCGCGCGGTACGAAAGCTCTAAAACGTAGGACAATCCGACCCGCTTGACGCTCAAATTGCCCTGTATTTTGGCTATCTGGTTTCGAACTCGGCTGCGTTCCTCCGACCCGGGAACAGGGATCGGCGGTGACCCGAATATCAGTTTAGATAACCAGCTGCTGCTTGCGGGCGCCGCAACCGAGTCCAGGCTCGTTGCCGAACCATCCGACGACGGAGTGCTTTTTTTATTATCATTGGCGGTGCCGTCGATTATCTTCGCGGCTCTTTCGACAATTTGTTCCGACCCGAGCAGCGCAATTTCGCTCTCGATCTGAGGCGTATCCAAAGCAATCGCCGACTCGGGTGTCGAAATCGTCGTAGGCGTGGTCGACTGACTGGTCTCAATGAGAAGCTGGGCGACTGCCGTATAGGTAGGTGTGGCGACGAGCACGTAGGCCGCTGCCAGCAACGCGCAGAAGAGCGCCGTGCAGGCGATCAACGGCCAAAAATGCCGGAAAAAGGAGACGACGTCGGAAACTGAAAGAAGTTGCTCGCGCCTTGGCCCGTCCTCTACCTCTGTTCCGGAGGCCTGAACAACACGAAGCTCGTCAAACCGCACCAAAGTCACTCCCGAGAAATGTTCTTGCTTCCATCACTGACACAGCCGGGTGTACCATGCATTTCTTATTACCACTCTGAATAACCCAAAATATTCCGAGACCGGCTCGCCGAGTGGCGGTAGCTGGAAATTTTCAAAATCAACGATCGTTTTACTTCAGGCTGTGCGCCAAAACTTTGCGACTGTGAATTGGCATTTCGGCGTCATCTCGACAGCTTTCAAATAATCTTTTAAGCCTCCGGAGTTTATAAAATTTCAACGGCCTAACGACATTGCTGCATGCCATTCACCCGCGGGGGAGCGCGAATGCCAATCGACTCATCTGTTAAGCTCGGCCAAGGGGTAAAGATATTTCATCCCGACCAGGTCAATCTTTATGGCTGCACGGTTGGTGATGGCACGAAAATTGGATCGTTCGTTGAAATCCAGAAGAATGCCAGAGTAGGCGCCCGGTGCAAAATATCGTCTCATAGTTTTATTTGCGAAGGAGTCGAAATAGACGACGAAGTTTTCGTCGGCCATGGCGTAATGTTTACGAATGATCTTTATCCCAGGGCTGCCAATGCGGACGGGAGTCCGCAAAGTGAGCTGGATTGGAAGGTGGTTAAGACATTCGTAAGGAAAGGAGCAAGTATTGGTAGCAATGCAACCATTTTGGCCGGCGTAACAGTCGGATATGGGGCGCTTGTCGGTGCCGGAGCCATCGTTACCAAAGATGTACCGGACAATACGATTGTGGCCGGCCGCGCAGCGTCCGTTATCCGGACAAGCGGCTGAGTGATTGCTTCCTGGCGGCTGGAGGCAAGGGGCATGTGAAGCGGATAACGAGTAAGATGATTGGTATCGGCGTTATTGGGTACGGCTATTGGGGGCCCAACCTCGTCAGGAATTTTGCCGAGCTTTCGCGGGCGACGGTCGTGGGGGTTTCGGATCTCGACAGCAAACGGCTCGCGCTGGTGTCCTCCCGCTTTCCCGGGGTTCACACAACGACCGACTACCATGAACTCCTGCGCGACCCCAAGATTGATGCCATCGTCATCGCGACGCCGGTGTCGACCCACTTTCAGATCGCGATGGCGGCGCTTAAGGCTGGAAAGCATGTTTGGCTCGCCAAGCCGATGACCGAAACGTCCATGCAGGCGAGCCAGCTTGTGGATGTGGCGGCAAAGCGAAACCTCATTCTCCTGGTCGACCACACCTTCGTCTACACCGGCTCGATTCGTAAGATCGGCGAGGTCATGGGGTCCGCGGATATGGGGCAGCTTTTTTATTATGATTCCATTCGCGTGAACCTTGGCCTGTTCCAGCGCGATGTGAACGTCATCTCCGACCTCGCCGCTCACGATTTCGCCATTCTCGATCACCTGATCGATGAAAAGCCTATCGCCGTGACGGCAGCTGGTTCCAACCATTTTCCAGGATCGCCCGAGAACCTCGCGTACGTAACGCTGTTCTACAATTCCGGGATGATCGCCCACGCCAACGTCAGTTGGCTCGCGCCCGTCAAGGTTCGCCAGATCCTGCTGGGCGGCAGTAAGAAGATGATCACGTACAACGATCTCGAGCCGAGCGAAAAAGTCAAAATCTACGATAAGGGCGTAAGCTTCACCGACGACCCAGGCCAAATTCAGGAAATGCGCGTCGGCTATCGTATGGGCGACATGTGGGCGCCCAAGCTTGACGGCAAAGAAGCCCTGAGCGTCGAGGGCGAGCACTTCCTCGATTGCATCGAAAATCAGCAGCAGCCCATCACCGACGGCCAGTCCGGCCAGCGCGTGGTCTCGCTCATCGAGGCCGCCACCAGTTCGATGCGCGGTCGCGGCGAAACGATTTATCTGCACCGATAGGTTTGTGATGATCCCGTTTGTTGACCTCAAGACCCAGTATCACTCGATCAAAGCCGAGATTCATTCGGCCATCGAAGGCGTGCTCGAGAGCTGCCAATTCACGCTCGGCAAGGAAGTCACGACCCTCGAGAACGAATTCGCGGCCTATTCCGGCAACACCATCGGATGCGGCGTCAACAGCGGAACCAGCGCCCTTCATCTCGCGCTCCTGGCCGCGGGCATAGGGCCGGGCGACGAAGTCATCACCGTCCCGTTCACCTTCGTCGCAACCGTATCTGCGATCCACTATACCGGCGCCAAAACGGTCTTTGTCGATATTGACCCCAAGACGTACACGATGGCCCCGGACGCGATCGAAGCCGCGATCACGCCGCGCACCAAGGCCATCATGCCCGTTCATCTCTACGGTCAGCCCGCGGACATGGACCCGATCAACGCGATCGCCAAGAAACACGGGCTTGTCGTCATCGAGGACGCCGCCCAGGCTCACGGCGCCGAATACAATAGCCGCCGCGTCGGTAGCCTCGGCGATCTCGCCTGCTTCAGCTTCTATCCGGGCAAAAACCTCGGCGCCTACGGCGAAGCCGGCATGGTCGTCACCGGCAATCCCGATTACGCCCGCACCATCCGGATGTTGCGCGATTGGGGTGCCGAGAAGAAGTACCATCACGAACTCAAAGGCTTCAATTACCGCATGGAGGGCATTCAAGGCGCCATTCTCCGGGTAAAACTGCGCTATCTCGATGGCTGGACCGAGGGCCGCCGCGCCGCCGCCGCACGCTATCGCGATCTGCTCCAGGGCAGCGCTTATGCGCCCCCGCATGAACGCAACGATGCGCGCCACGTCTTCCACGTTTACGCAATCCGCACGAAGTCGAGAGCGGCGCTGCAGAAGTGGATGGATCAGCAGGGCGTTCAGACCGGCATTCATTATCCGACGCCCGTTCATCTTCTGCCGGCGTTTCAGGATCTCGGCTATGTCGCCGGCCAATTCCCGCACGCCGAGAGTGCTTCCGCGGAGGTGCTCTCGCTCCCGATGTATCCCGAAATTTCGGCTGACGCTCAAAAAGCGGTTGTCGATGCTCTGCTTGCATTTCCCGGCGAATGACGTGGTAATAACCTTGGGGACGAATAGGACAACGCCATGCGTATCGAAGGCTCAAGAATACTTGTAACCGGCGGCTGTGGGCTTATCGGCTCGACCACGATCGATCTTCTGCTTCGCGACCATCAGCCCGAAAAAATCGTCATCCTCGACAACCTCGAGCGCGGCACCATTGCCAACGTGGAAAGCGCCTTGAGCGATCAGCGCGTCGAACTCGTCAAAGGCGACATCCGCGATGTCGCGACCGTCCATCGCGTCACCGAAGGCATGGACGCGGTCATCCATATGGCGACGCTGCGGATCACGGCCTGCGCCGAGCAACCTCGCGCTGCGCTCGAAACCATGTGCGACGGGTCCTATAATGTATTGGAAGCGGCGCACGCGCATGGCGTGAAGAAATTTGTCACCGCATCATCGGCATCGATCTACGGACTGGCCGATGTCTTTCCGACCAAAGAAGACCATCATCCCTACAACAACCGGACCTGGTACGGCGCCAGCAAGATCATGCTTGAAGGCCTGCTGCGGTCGTTCAACGATATGTACGATCTGCCGTACATCGCGCTTCGCTATTTCAACGTCTACGGCCCGCGCATGGACATCTACGGCAAATACACCGAGGTCCTCATTCGCTGGATGGAGCGTATCGAGGCCGGCCAGCCGCCGCTGATATTCGGTGACGGCAAGCAGACCATGGACTTCGTCTATATCGACGACGTCGCCCGCA